>JAISES010000041.1 GCA_031263965.1 Prevotella sp.
TCCTGTCTTCATATTATTTGTTTTTTAATCTTCTCAATGGTTCATTATAATTTTCAATTAATAAATAAATAGGGTTTGCTCCTGAATAAAACACTTCAGAGTCAATTCCATATTCTGAGGTTAATTTTGCCTTTTGTAGAATCTCTTCAGAAACTTTTTTTGATATTTGTTTTTTCCAACCATGGAACGGTGTAGTGAAAACCACTTCTTCAGAGACTTGTCCATTGAATTCTTTGTTGCAAATCATCACATCAACATTTCTGTTTCCTTTTACTTTTAGTTTAACGCTATGTTTTTGAAGATTTCGATTAAATTCTTCAAATGTTAATGAATAATGTTTTTCACTATACTCTCTTGTATTTTCCTCAATGAAATCAGCAACAAAATTAATTTCAGGACCTTCGCTATCCTTATATTTTTCAAATTTTGCATAATCTGACAATGACTTTGTTACGATCTTCAATGCAATATCTTCAAATGCATCCTTTCGACAAATAGGCGTTAATCCATTTTTATGAAGATGAAATAAAAGCGATAACAAAGCTGTTCTTTTATTTCCATCATGAAACGCATGATTCATGATGATACCATAGAAAAGTGTTGCCATCTTTTGATATTTAGAACTCCATTTTTGTATTCCTCCAAATCCTGCATTTTGTCTATTAACAGCGGAAGATAGTAAACCATAATCCTTTATCCCAAATAGTAAAAATTTGTCATCTTCTTCATAGAAATAATCTGCCATAAGGTAGTGAGATCTTAGAACATCATCCTCGCTGATTGTTTCTAAGTCAGAATCTTCGCTTACACAATGCCTCCTTTTCATTTGTGAGTAATCACTTAACAATACACGTTCAATATGTTCCATGACTATAACTATATTATTTCAAACTTATTTTATTTGCTGATTCTCTCTTCTTCGAACTCACTAACTCGGCATACACCTGTGTGGTACTCACATTTTTATGCGTGAGCATCTTGCTTACGGTATAAATATCTGTCCCTAAGGCGATTTGAAGGGTTGCGAACGTGTGCCGGAAGCAATGAAATGAAATTTTCTTTGTTACTCCAGCCTGTTTTACCCAATTTTTCAATGGATGTTGCGTCATGGAGCGTTGCAATCCCTTAAACACTTTTCCTTTGCTGCGTTCTCCACACAGTTCTAAAGCTTCAAAACTGATAGGAAGTGTCGTGTCTGTTTGTGTCTTTTCGGTTTTTTATCGTAAGCAATAGCCATTGTCTGCTCCAAGGATAATTTCATTCCATGTAAGATTTAGTATGTCGCTAATCCTCAAGCCGGTCATACACGAAAACAGTGATGCGTTTTTAAGCACCGGAATATCACATGGCGTATTTGCCAGTTGTTTGACTTCTTCATGAGTAGATATTCCTTACGAACATCCTCGTATTCTATCTTTTCCAAAAAGTCATTCACATTCTCTCTAATCCTCTTATCCCGATATGCGACCTTTAGCAGTCCCCGGAAAGTTGAGAAATATCCGGCTGCCGAATTGCGAGCCATCGTTTGCCCTGGACGACTTAGTTGTTTTGCCCCCAATAGATAAGTCCGGAACTTCCTGCATAAATCGACATTTATATCTCCAAAGGTGCATTTGCCATTGGTAAATCGTTCAAAGTGAGAATATACCCTCAGCCATTTCTGATCTTTCGTTTTGCACATCTCTTTGAAGTAGGCAAGAAAATCTCCCTTCATCTTGTGTTTGTCCAAGAACCCATACTCCTCATTTATCAATGATTGAACCCGGATAGAGCGAATAGCTTCTGCTTTCAAGAGCATTTCATTATTATATTCCCGCCTCACTTCATTTTTCGGGCGTTGATAGATATAGATTCCTAAATACTCTCTCCGGCTCATAGCCATTGTCTCGGGATTGCGGATAGCCGGATAGAAATCCAGATACAGACTTTCCAAATCGTTTTTGATTGGTCGGCGACGTAATGTAACTTTTGATATCGACATGGCTTACAGGATTAATGGGTTTTCTAATACTCGGTCTAAATCGGGGCGGGATATCTTGATAAATTTCCCAACCTTTACCTTCGGGACATTATGATACTTCACATAATGATATATCTGATCGCGACTCATATTGTATTTCTCCATCGCTTCGGGGATGGTATAATATTCTTGTTTCGCCGGTTGCTCTTCACTTTTCAGTTTATCCACATGCACTTTGGAGTAATAGACGAACTTCCCTTCCTTTTTCTTGGGAATATTATTCTCATATACAAAAGTATATACCCCACTGGTGGTCATATTGTATTTCTCTTTTATATCATCAACGGAGTACCATTCTGCGATACCTGTTTCATAACGTTTCTTTGAGAAATAAGCATCAACATGCTTCCGGCTGAAATAAGTCTTGCCCTTATTGAGCGTACGGGGAAAATTGTTTTCTTTGGCTACCCTGAAAATCCAAGACTCGTTCACTTTATACTTGTCTTTGATTTCGGCAACAGTACAAAGTTCTGATATTGGATTCCTGTCAGTAGAGGGTTTTGCCTTAAAGCTTTCGGCTGCATCGAACTTGTCATCAATGTCTTTTCTGCGAATAAATGTTTTTGCTCCGATTTGAACTGCTTTCAAATAACCCGAATGAAGATGTCTATAAACGGTCATTCTGCCAACGCTAAGAAGGAAAGCGGTTTCAGAGACAGAGAGAAACTCTTTATCTTTAATCTTCTCATACTGGTCGCTGATCATTTCGACCTCTTGGGCTACACGATGATTCATCGTAACCAGTTTCCATTCACGCTTATTCGCTTTGTAGGCTCTTGAATTGCATGAATGGGAACAATAGCGTGTTGTTATTTTGCCGGCTTCAAAAGTGTTGCCGCAAAACTCACAAACCTTCAAAATTTTATCTTTACTCTTCATCTTTATTTCGCTTATTTCGCCGATATTTTGTCTCACCATGTATTGTGGTGTCTCAATGTGTCCCAATCGTGTATTGTCTTGCTATATTAGAACCGTAAAAACAGAAACAAAAATACCGCGGTACATACGCGGTACAAAAGTAAGCGAAACAAATGAGATTAACAAGAGAGAAGGATAAATTTAATATAAATATACTTATTCACAGTCAGATAGTTAGTGATAAATGGCAATGATTGCTATTCGTTGATTATAACAACCTACTTCCCTATACAAAACCGCTCAAAGATATTCCCAAGTATCTCATCATTACTGATCTGTCCGGTTATTTCTCCTAAATAGTGCATGCATTCCCGTATGTCTTGGCTTAGAAAATCGCCGGATAT
>JAISES010000391.1 GCA_031263965.1 Prevotella sp.
TTACTTTTTTCTTTTGCGCTTCATTGTTTTTTATTACCCATAATTCGTAATCACCCGCTCCGATGTAGTAAGATGAATTTGGGATGCGGAGGGCTTCTTCCTGAATTCCGTGAGTTACATATACATCTGTTTTCAATCCGCTCCTGAGACGGCTGTTACCCGGGTCTTTCAGCATGACAGTAAAGTTTATTACTCCGTTTTTTACGGAAGGGGTAATATTAACAACTGTCCCTTCCAGCCGGAGTTGCCCTATTTTGATGATTGCTTTTGCTCCCGAACTTAGTCTTTCGGCATAACTATCGGCAACCTCTGCTTCTACTTTGAAATGGCTCAGGTCGGAAACTATGGCTATTTGTGTACCGGCCGATACCTGGGAGCCTATCTGATTGTTTACATAAGTCAGGGTTGCCTTTTGCGGCGATAGAATGCGGGAGTCTTTTAAAAGACGGGCGCTTTCGCTTAACGATTTTTCAAATATGCTAAGGTCAAGTTGTTGTACTCTTACCTCCGCCGCCGCATTTTTCCTTTGATTTTCTATTTGTTGCTTTAACTGTTGAAGTTCTAATTTAGCCACTTCATAATTTAGTGCAGCCTGGCGTACTTTGTCCGATGTGCTGGCGCCTATGCTGTCAAGGTATTGCTCATTTCTTAGTTCGGTTAGCATCTGTTTCAGGTTCATTTCCTTTACCTGCATTTTCATTTGAAGTTCCGAAATACTATTGTCTAAACTTATTTGTGATTGAACAAGCTTGCTTTTCTTCATTTCTTTTTCGTCGAGCTTCTGTTTATAGTCTGTTTCTATAGATGCCAGTTCCAGTTTCAGGATCGGTTCGTCGGCTGCAACAGAATCCCCTGCATTTTTATATACTTCCAGTATCCGGCTATTAATGGGAGAGACGATGATTTCCTCTGTTTGTGGAATAACTTTACCCGATGCATTCACCGTTATTTCTATTGTTCCTTTATCTACAGATCCTATAACTATGTTTTTGGTAGAGATGGATCCTTCCAGCAAATTAATAATAACTAAAATGCCTATAACAATACCAACAGCTATGGCGCCATAACGGAGAATCTGTTTTCGTTGTTCTTTTCTTTTTTCGCTTAATGGTATTTTTCTGTCCATTTTTCAATAATTTTATTTATTCTCTGAATTATCTATCTAATAATATGCCGGAAATGTAATATGCTTATTATTAATGATATATGCAATTGCTGTATGTACGGTATCGGACAATTTGTACGAAATACAGTATAAATGCGATTTTGTGAATCTTTTTATGTAATTAATTCAAGTTGCTATTTATTGAACAATACCGGTCATAGATTTGATTATGTTTAAAAAATATGTTCGTTTTCTTTCGTCATTGCGAACCGCTTGCTGTGAAGCAATCCAGTTGCCATGTTCTTTTATGGATTGCTTCGGGTAAACCCTCGCAATGACGGGAGAGAAAAACGTTCGTTAATCCGAAACAGTTTCGTAAGCATACGGACTGGCTCATGTTTTGCGTAAAGCAGATCCTCTCTACCTTAGTCTCGACAGAGTTATCAACAATATAATGAGCAATTGATTTATGCAAAGTATGATAAAGCCGAAGAAAAATTATGTGGCATATCTTCGGCAAAGCACAATCAAACAACAAGTCAGTGGTATTGGGATAGAGGCACAACAAGAGATCATAAGGAGTTATGTGCAAGATTCTTCAGGAATATATAGAGACAGAGACCGGTAAAAATAATCATCGGCCCAAACTAACTGAAGCTTTGGAAGTGTGTAGAGAAACCGGAGCTATTTTAATTTGCGCAAAACTGGATCGGCTTTCCCGTAATGTAGCCTTTACAAGTCGATTATTGGAAAGCGAGGTGGGGATTGTATTTTGCGATTTTCCCAAAGCAAACCGATTTATCTTACATATCATCGGTTCAATTGCAGAGTATGAAGCAAAATTGATCTCAGAACGCACTAAACAATCATTGAAAGCCCAAAAGTTACTTAGAAGTTTTTTTCAAATCCTATAATAATATTTTTCGCTAAAATTTAAACAGTTTCTAAGTAAGGAACAGTTTTTGAAAACAGGAGAGGGTGTCATGCAATCGTTTGCAATCGATTTTAATCAAAAAAAAATATAACGGAGTCTGTATCTTTTCCTTTAATATGTAAATTTGTTTGGAACTTTTAGCAAATACCTGTTATCTAATTAACTTAAAACCATGAGAATGAGACTGCAT
The DNA here is from genome assembly GCA_031263965.1 of Prevotella sp. Classification (GTDB taxonomy): domain Bacteria; phylum Bacteroidota; class Bacteroidia; order Bacteroidales; family Dysgonomonadaceae; genus Dysgonomonas. The sequence goes on from JAISES010000391.1 coordinate 2,230, forward strand.
ATTAATTATCACACAACATGGGGACAAAATATTTTTGTTTACGGATCCATACCGGCGCTGGGTAACTGGGACGGAAACAAGGCTGTGGAAATGAAATACATTTCTCCGGAGGTGTGGTGTGTCGATATAGAAATTAACGATACCGCAGATATAGAATACCATTATCTGATAAAAGATAACAGTGGCAATATCGTTGCAGGGGAATGGGGTAATCCTCACGTTATATCGAACGAGGCCAATAAAAATTTTGATGTATACGATACCTGGCAAAGTGTTCCCCGACAAAAATTCCTTTATACATCAGGATTCGCCGATAGCTTCTTCAAGCATGATAATGCAAAAATAAAATACGACAAAAGGACCATACTACTGAAAGTAAATTGCCCCTATGCAAAAAAAGATCAGGCCGTAGTACTTTGTGGATCTTCGAAGACCTTAGGAGAGTGGCATTCCGCAAACGCGATACATTTTGCCCAGACCAGTTATGGTGAATGGCAATTGGCTATAAATGCCGCGCAAATAAAGTCGGAGCAAGAGTACAAGCTTGCGATTTACGATAATATAGAAAAGAAAATAATCCACTGGGAAGAGGGACAAAACCGCATTATGACACCAATCAAAGAAAAAGGCGACATTATAAAAATTGACTCTCTTAACTATAATTACGATTGGATGAACTGGAAAGCCGCAGGGGTGGCTATACCTGTTTTTTCGTTACGCACAAATGACAGTTTCGGCGTTGGCGAGTTTTCCGATCTCAAAAAGATGGTAGACTGGGCTAAAGTAACCCGGCAAAAAATTATTCAGGTACTGCCTGTCAACGATACAACTATTACTCACACATGGGCCGATTCGTATCCGTATAATGCTATATCCATATATGCCCTTCACCCTATCTATCTGGGGTTGAAGGCCTATCCGCTTAAAGACGAAAAACGATACAAACAATATGAAAAAAAGGCGGCAACTTTAAATAAGCTGGCAAAAATAGACTACGATAAAGTGCTTGCCCTGAAATGGAAATACATTAGAGATTTGTTTAACGAATCGGGTAAGACAACTCTAAAAAGCAAAGAGTATCAAGATTTTTACGTTCACAATGAAGAATGGCTGTTCCCATACGCCTGTTTCTCACATTTAAGAGATAAATATAAAACCCCTAATTTTACTGTCTGGAAAGCATACTCAATATTTAACAGGAAGGAATTGACAAATTTTGTCGAAACAGATAAAGAAGCCGGAGAAAATATAGATCTTTTGTGTTTCACCCAATATTTACTTCACAAACAATTGGTCGATGTAAAAGAATATGCCCACCAACACGATGTAATACTAAAAGGAGATATACCTATCGGAATCAGCAGGGACAGTGTTGAGGCGTGGGTTGAACCCCATTTATTCAATCTGGATGTTCAAACCGGTGCACCGCCGGATGACTTTTCTTATTTCGGGCAAAATTGGGGGTTCCCTACTTACAACTGGGACGAAATGGCAAAAGACGGGTATCAATGGTGGATAAAACGATTCCGTAAGATGTCCGACTATTTCGATGCTTACCGTATAGACCACATATTGGGATTCTTCCGCATTTGGGAAATTCCTCTTTCTTCAGTACAGGGGTTATTGGGTTATTTTAGCCCTGCTCTTCCTCTGACAGTTGAGGAAATCAGATCGGCAGGTTTATGGTTCGACGAATATAGAATGACAACGCCATATATTCATGAACATTTCTTAGAGCACATTTTCGGAAACGATACCCCGGAAATTATAAATAACTATCTGGAACCTGTTGCATGGCAACGTTTCGAATTAAAAGAGGAATGCAATACCCAGATAAAAATAAAAGCCCTGTTTGAAGGGAAAGACGATGATAAGAACATGAGCATGCGCGATGGTTTGTATAGCCTTTGCAGTGAAGTTCTCTTCATTAAGGATAAACACGAGCCGTGGAAATACCATCCGCGCATTACAGCTCAGTTCAGTTACTCATACAAAGATTTGGACGAAGAAGCAAAAGGCGCTTTTAACCGTCTGTACGATGATTTCTTCTACCATCGCCACTCTCAATATTGGCGCGATCAAGCCATGACGAAACTGCCGGCTCTTATTTCTTCCACACCGATGTTGGTTTGCGGCGAAGATTTGGGCATGATACCGGAATGCGTTCCGTCGGTAATGCGCGAATTGCAAATCTTAAGTCTGGAGATAGAACGTATGCCTAAAGACAGAGATGCTCAATTCAATCACCTTCAGAGCTTGCCTTACCTCAGTGTATGCACTACTTCGACACATGACATGGCGCCGATCAGACTGTGGTGGAAAGAAAACAGGGAGGTAACTCAGAAATATTACAATTCCGTTTTATGGAGGCAAGGAGCAGCGCCGGAAGATTGCACGGCAGATATTAGCCGGCAAATTATAACCAATCATCTCGATTCTCCTGCAATGTTAGCTATTTTGCCCCTCCAGGATTGGTTATCCATCAACGACAAATTGAAACGTACTGATCCCGAAGAAGAACGAATTAATATTCCGGCTATAGCACAGCACTACTGGCAATACAGAATGCATCTGACATTAGAAGAGTTGATCGATGCCAAAGAATTTAATGATCAATTATTTTCTATGATAGAATCATCAGGAAGGAAATAAACAACGAATGTAAAGAACATGAAAAAAAATGTACTGATCTTATTTTTTATTTTATTCAGTTATTCAATCTTTGCGATTGAGGTAAAGAACGTCGAACCGGCCTTTTGGTGGGCAGGGATGAAAAACACAGAACTTCAGGTTTTATTATACGGCGACAATATAGCCCTCTGTGATGTGAATATCACAGCTAAGACCGTCGTCAGGTTAAAAGAAACCGTTAAACTGGAAAATCCTAATTACCTGCTTCTATACATTGACTTGGAAGGCGCTGAACCTGAAAAATTCGACATCCGACTGCAACGGGGGAAAGAGAAAAAAAACGTATCTTATGAACTGAAAGAACGCGAAAACGGTTCAGCCGACAGAAAAGGTTTTGATGCCGGAGATATTCTTTATCTGATCATGCCCGACCGTTTCGCCAATGGAGATCCTTCGAATGACGAGATTTTTGGATATCCTATTAACCGTAATAACCCCAGTTCGCGACACGGGGGCGATTTCAAGGGGATTGAAAATAACTTGGATTATCTGGAACAGTTAGGAATAACGACAGTATGGCTGAATCCCGTATTGGAGAATAATATGAACGAATACGAATATCCGGCCTATCACG
>JAISES010000476.1 GCA_031263965.1 Prevotella sp.
TGTAAATTAAAAAAGGTTTACCTACCCTTAGTTGAATTGAATGTGGATAAGTTTATCAAAACTTACCCACATTCCATCAACCTAAGCTTTTTCTAATTTACACAGCGGATCTGACGGAACCTAATGTATACGTTTTTGTTAAAATCTCTACGTACTTTATGCGTTCCGCTGTCTTTTTTCTAGGGGGTTCATCAGCTCTTTCGCGAATCTCAGGTTAACAAATACGGTTTCCACACTTTCGCAAAACGAACGAACTCGCCTCTTATGGGCTTCGTTCGTTTCGCTTCCTATTGTACCACATTTGTCAGATTAATTCTTGTCTATTGCAACTAATTGTTGTGATTGTGAGCGGAAATATAGTGTAAAAACCAAAGGTTTTTGCATATATTCCGCGTTGCAAAAATATAGTTGACTCCCAACCTCTCCACAATCAGGTTCCTGCTTCGTCGATCCGGTGCTCGAATGATTCCCAGACACGGTACCTCAACTTCCTTGTACACTGTGCTTCTGTGCTCCGTATCTCTTAGCAATAACTCTGATTCTGGTAGTTTGGAAAGAAGTCTAATGTTGCTTGACTATTTTCTGTTCATGATGTATTATACGCCCGTATGGCTTTGTTTTGCATTTATGGAACTTACATAATGGTGGGAGTTAGCTGTTTGTTCGTTATTGCATTGCATTGCCGTTTATTTGAGTTCTATCGATACCGATACTGATCTTGCTTTTTTAACTTTCAGCAATTTTGTTCAGTATTTTTTTGTGGTGTCGATTATGGAAAGAAAACAATTAGGAGCTATATCTTTACTAGCTGGAACGGCAATAGGATCGGGAATGATTTCTTTGCCTATCGTCCTAGCAAACTTCGGAATTATCGGGAGTTTGCTTTTAATGATTTTTTTTTGCTGGGTAACGTATGTATCGGCAATGATCAGATGTGAACTCAACATAAATTCTCGATCTGATTTTAGCTTAAAGGATGTAGGGTTGCTTTTTGGCGGACGCATATCTGCAAGTATTGGTGATATTTCTCTGAAAATCTTATCTTTTTCTCTACTTTCAGCATACATCTTTGGAGGAGCTTCAGTAATAAGGTCATTTTTATGGCAAGAATGCCAGTTCATTTATGTTGCTACTGGATTTACAATTTTTATATTATTTATATTTATATTTCTATCAGATCTAGTAATTAAAATAAATAAACATGCATTTATAATCTTATTTTCTATGATATTAATTGGAGTAATATGCTTAACCGCGAATTCAAATACGACCTCAATACCTGTTAATTTGGAAGGCATCCTTCACTTAAAATCGTGGAGCACTGTTCTTCCCGTTATATTTACTTCATTTGGATTTCAGGGTTCTTTGCATTCTTTAACGAAGTTTGTCGATAATGATAGGAAATTGATTAAAAGAGCGTGTTTATTTGGAAGCATAATTCCGGTTATCGTATACAGTCTGTGGGTCGTATGTGCTCTAACCATCATTTTCAACTCAGATCCAATGGGCTTTAGTAAGATGCTTGAGGGGCCAATAGAAGTAACAGAATTAATACATATGTTAAGCTCAATAACGAAAATTGAATTCATTCAATATGCTGCATGGATAATTTCATTGCTGGCTATCTTAACTTCAATCATCGGAGTTGGCTTATCGCTGAACGAAGTTCTAAAGAAAGACCTAAAGAAAATCATCACAAACGATAAATTTTGCCACTTAGCCTCAACTCTTGTTATGGTTATTCCCCCAGCAATAGTCGCTATTGCCGTTCCAAACGCATTTATAAAAATCTTAAACTTTGCAGGCATTATACTGGCAATAATAGCTATTATCCTTCCAGTCTTTCTGTTAAGAAATATGCAAATGCAAAAGAAATCCACCGCGTCCATTACTACCCTAAAACCGCTCTCGATTTTCATAATAGGAATAGTAATCATTGCTTTTGGGATATTGGATATTTTTGGATAGCCCAAAATGAAGGAATTAATAGACGTGCTGCGGAATCGATGAGCTTGTAGTTTGTTTTTCGAGCAGTGCCCCAATTTCATTGTATAATTTATCGAAAAATGATAATACTAAAGTACATCTAGGAACTTTACATTCTGTATTCCATTTTAAATTACGATTATTAACTCAAAATTAACTAATTGAGTACAATATAGTAATAGTAGGTAAATGATAAAGTTACCGCAGTGAAATACTTATGGATAAAATCAATATTAATAGTGACTGTTTTATGTGGGGATATCTGGGCTTATCCGGTTAATTTTAATGTACAAGCGTTTAACGCACTAAAACTGGCATTACTCAAAAGCACGAACCAAGCCGCTACAGCAGAACAGGCCACTCAAACCCCATTTTATGTGGTCGTAGTGACTCGAAAAGCAACGACTCAGCTTGATAGGGCAATTGTGAGCCAAATCAGAGAGATTCTTAGTGCATTGATTAACGGAGCCACACCTCCAACAACCCGACTCTCGGCCCAAAGCATCCAAAGCACCGAAGGTACAGTTCCCACGAAAATCAAAAATAGCTTAGGAATCGTGGTATTTAACGAGTACTTTTTTTCAGGCAAATCCCCTATGGATATCACGCAGGAGGCAGACATAGGAACATCTTTCTCAGTAATAAGACCTGGATTTATATTCGCAATCAATTCCTTAAGCTGTTCGCAAGGGGATTTTCTAAACGGAGAAGAGGTGCCAGTTCCCATTGACTCCATACATCATATTACTCCATCCGATCTTAAAGGAATATCCGATCAAGAAACTCATAAAAACTATTTGATGGGTTGCGGATACGATGTACCGTCTTCCCAAGCACCTTTACAGTCTCTAGTAGACATCACACAAGCATTGAACACAAATTTAGCAATGAGAACCCCAGCAATCAGGCCGGAAACTATAACCAATCGGACAATTTTTTGGCATGATACAGGCCCAGCAGCACAATACTGCAAGAATACGTATCAAGAGGACTGCGACGTCCTTATTCAACAAGGATTTAACTATGTTTTGGGAAATCCGACAAAAACGATAGAACCTCTGAGCCTCCTTGGAAGAGAAACTCTGAGCCCACTTGGTAATGAAATAAGTAAAAACTTTGAGGTGCAAATATGTGCAGACCATCAACACGCCTTAGGAGTAAGCGAAACAGGCAAAAATTTCCAAATATTGCAATCAAACTATTGCATTTCTGCGCCACAAGCCATCTGGGCAAACACAGCTCAAGGGAAACGTAAAGAGTATCACAAAAGATATAAAAAAATTTACTTCAGCAGTGCAAACAAGAGAGAAAACATAAACAAGATGCTCCCTGGCGCATACTTTATCCACGCGTCCGGGGGAACGATAGTTGATAGCAACCTTAGGAAAAACATGTACCAACGCGTAACAATCGCGCAGGGAGCAATGCACCTCACTTATCACCATCCGACCCGAGTTGACTACCGTGTTCAGTTTGCGTTAGGTGGTGAACAGCTCAGTATCGAGATCTACAAAATACGGTAAAGCATCTCACTGGACTATGGTGGACAATCCAATAAGAGTATGATCACGCACAGCACACCACTCTTAAAACACCACTAAGGCGGTTTACGACAGAAATTTCTCTTATCAGCAACCTCATCACTGGGATTGATGTTTTATTGCGTATTGTCTCATGTGCACTGTACAAACCTTTCCATCACGACACCTGGCACTTTGCAAACCGGGACCGGGAATGGGAAGAGCCCTTCGCTTCCAAATTTCGTTTAAGACATTGAACGTTCCATTGAGAATAATAAAATGGATAACAGGCAACCACATCTAACACCATTGCCATTGCTTTATCTTCAATAAAAAGCGCATAATGAGCAGAAGGTAATTGGTTCTCAATTTCAGGAGGAAATAGACCATGATTATGACTCGTAGTTAACGGCACCGATACAACGACTGCAGTTACAACAGCATTCCCGGAAAATTGCAACTCTACATCATTGTGGAGCTCGAGCTGGTGACACAATTTTTGTCCAGCAACATTTAACACACAGCTTGGCCGGATACATAGACCAGGTACAGGGATATAAGAAAATTCTAGCAAGAGTGACTCACCAGGAGGAATAGTGGGATTAAATTCTCTATCTTTCGGTACATCGACCCGTCTAATGGCTCCACCATCCTCCATACATATTTCCGAGACTCCCATCGTTCCATTATTGAACGATTCAATTGCTACAGGGTTTTCGGAAAGATTGGCGAGACAAAATATTTCACCAGAGCACGCGCTACAAACGGTACTCACCGCCAACATCCAACAAAACATCCTCTTCATGGCTTTCACAACAAACAAAACCAAATTAGTATTTATGCTAATACATGTTCATTTGAATTACAACAATTTTTGGCTCCTGAGTATTGTTATATTGCTTCTAGATGGATACATTATTTGATAATTTTCTTTGAAAACTTCTTAATTCTCTGATAGAATTTTTCTCTAGTCCTCCCACAAACTAAAAACTGCCATTTTTGGTGATTTTAGCAAGATCGAAAGGGCGCCGGAAAAGCAAAAACCATTGGGAACCACCGCCTTCAGGGATTATCCCCGATAATTATCGAAACGCGTCCAGGCGCAGCTTGGGGGCGCAGCGGATGGGATTGGCTCCCCGTTACTACTTGGTACACCGTCCTGCGGAATCACACCACCCTGGGGGGGCGCCTTCCCCCAGCTTACCACCCTCACTCCATTGGGAACCACCGCCTTCAGGGATTATCCCCGATAATTATCGAAACGCATCCAGGCGCAGCTTGGGAGCTGAGAGAGGGGGATTGGCTCCCCGTTACTACTTGGTGCGCCGTGCCTTCGGAATCACACCACCATGGGGCTATGGTGATGTGGGCTTGGGTATTTGAAACTTATGTTCAGGGGCCTGTGGCGATATGGGAAAGTGGCGAACCAAGCTTGCATAATCACTACGATTTCAGCATTTTTTGGATTATGGTGCCTCTGGCGACCTAAACAGCGGATACCGCCCTAGAGCCGTTTGCTCGTGATTAAGGAGGATAAATTCGCGTATTCTATCTACATTTGTGTTATGGACAATGGCGTTATAGTGTCCTGCCTCCTCAATTATTCTCAGTGTCCTACGGCCCTCAGTTGGTTCCTCAGGAGTGGTCCACCGCCGAGTAACGGTTGCTGCTTCGTTGATTACGTCTTCTTTGTACAATTACTATCCTCACTCGATACAGTTCGGCTAGCTGTTGCCATATCGGGTGGTCGTCGGCATTACACTTCCTAATATATTCCCTCATAGTAATCTGTGAGGTAGGTTAGGAATAACCTCGTTGAAAGTGATAAGATAATGATCAGTGTATTATCACT
>JAISES010000040.1 GCA_031263965.1 Prevotella sp.
ATTGTTTTCATTACTTAGAAAGAAATTATAATTACTATGAATAAGAAAGTTTTAGCTGTAACTTTAGTAGCTGCGGTGGCAAGTGTTGCGGTTTATGCGTATGTTCAAAAAAAGAAAAAAGAAAGGCGGAAGAATCTGCCGGTAACGTTTATCTAAGTAACTGTTAGGAATTTTACAATAAATTATTTTATGGACTATTTTTCGTGTTCTTTTAGGTTCTTTTTCGCGTCTTTTTGGGATTGTTACCTTGTAATAGCCCGTTATTATGCAGGTAACAATCCCAAAAATCCATCAAAAAATTACTCTAAAAGTGTCTACGAAAAAATTCCTAACAGTTACTAAGGGGTATTATTTCTTTTTGATCCTTATCGTTTCTGTCAGGAGTTCCTGTAGTTTTTCGGGAGTAATGTTTGCCTGTATCCGGCCATCATCTACAAAGGATATTTTACCTCTTTCTTCGGAAATGATAATTGCTTTAGCGTCTGTTTCCTGTGAAATGCCTAAGGCAGCGCGGTGCCGCAACCCAAATGATTTTGGTATATCCTGGCTTTGCGATATGGGTAAAATGCATCCTGCCGCCTTAATTCTATTTCCGGATAGAATCATTGCTCCATCATGCAGCGGGGTATTCTTAAAGAATATATTTTCTATCAACCGGGTGCTGATATCGGCATCCAGTACTTCCCCTGTTTCTGAATAATGCCCTAATTTTATTTCCTGTTCAATAACGATCAGCGCCCCTGTATATGTTTTTGCCATATTCATACAGGCTAATACTAAGGAAGTAATAACAGGATCGGACAGGTCTTTCCTTTCTTTGGGAGAGAAAATACGCGATAAAAAACGAAATGTCCGGTTTGAGCCCAATGTCATCAAAAAACGGCGGATCTCGTCTTGGAAAATGATGATTAATACGATCAGGCCTATATCGACAAACTTATCGAGGATGGCGCCCATAAGGCGCATCTGCAATACTTGCGAGACAAGTATCCATATTATCATAAAAGCCAATACCCCATTGAATATTGCGCCTGTTCCCGATTTGGAAACAATCCGGTATAATTGATACATCACTATGGCAACCAGTATGATATCAATTATATCTTGTATTCCAAAATCATTGAGCATGAGCATAGGGCTTTTAATCAATCTAAATTCAAAGATAATTATTTAATTGATTATTAACAAGAAAAATTACACTGAGAAACACAGGGAAGACACTGGGTTTATCTGAGAATGGAACAAAAACTCAGTGCCTTCCCAGTGTAAATCAGTGTAATAAATACGTTTTTTCCTCCGCTCGCGCGGACTTGTAGTCTGTGTGTTGCGCAGCAAAAAAAGGATTGTTCTTTGAACAAGACACGGACAAATGTCCGCGCCGGCGGGGGATCCGCTTTTTTTAGTGTTTGCCGATTGAAAAGAAAGCTATTCAATAGCTTTCAATTTTTCAATATCTGCATTTGAAAGTACATCAATGCTTTGCTTGATTTTTTCAATACTCCAATCCCACCATTCCAAATTCAGCAAAAAGTCGATTGTTTCTTTTTCAAAGCGTTTACGAATTGGCTTTGCAGGATTTCCACCCACAATAGTATATGGTTCCACATCGCTTGCCACAATACTTTGAGCGCCAATTATTGCCCCATCTCCAATTTTTACTCCTGCTAAAATTGTAGCATTCTCACCAATCCAAACATCGTTACCGATAATCGTGTCGCCTTTTAATGGAAACTCATTTATTGACGGAGCGCTTGCGCCCCAGCCCTCGAAAATATAAAATGGATAGGTGCTGAACGCATTCATTTTATGATTTGCGCCATTCATCATAAAAGTAACACCTTTTGCTATTTGACAGAATTTCCCGATAATCAGTTTATCGTCGTAGAAATCATAAAAATGTGTGATATGTTGCTCAAAATCTTCTGGATTTTTGTCATCGCTGAAATAGGTGAAATCGCCAACAACCACATTAGGATTTTTGATAAGCGGTTTTATATAACAAACTGTCCTCACATTTAGTACGGGAAATTTTGTCTCCGGATCCGGGTTATTTGTCTTGTCATCCATAATCTTTTTTTGTCCCCTCCGTGGAAATTAAAAGGGTCTCACTACGTTCCGCTCCCAATGACGTAACTATTACAGTAGGAATAATCTTTCAACTATCGGTTCGCGCAATTTATCAAAACTCGAACCTCAGTCCGGCATTAAAACCGAAAACGCTTTGCTTATCGGTGCGGATACTCACCGGCTGATTGTTATCGAAGAAATAGGAATATCTTGGTTCGACGTATACTCCCCAGTCCTGATAAAGCCTGTAGGATATACCCAACGAAGCATTTAACGACCATTGCAAACCGTCTATTCTTTCTTTTACCGCCCCGTTCGTGTTCCTCTTAGCGTTAGTGTACGTATAATTACGCTTCAATCCTTTTTCGCCCATAACTCCTGCCGACAGATAGACACTCCACTTGGAATTGTCCCACAGATAGACAACCGCATTGAGAGGTATACCCAGATAATGCAATTCTTGCTTAGCTTCCTGGGCGATGCCTCCGGGCGATGCCGAATTGAAGCGGGACGAAAGATATGTATACACCAATCCTGTTTCGAGACCGATGCGGTCACTCAGATTCTTTCTCACAGAGAGGCCAAAGGACAGCGGCAACGAATGCTGGGCATTGCCCATAGTATAAGGGTCTTTCGCTGCAAATAAACTTGCATCATTCACAAATTCGCTCTTGAGCTCACCCGTATGATCGCCATACATTCGTTTGTCCATAGTATTTGAGGCGCCGCCATTGGATGAAAAGGCGGCCGCCAATAGCCAGTTTTTCTCTTTTTTATTCTTTTTCGCGGCAAGCCATATCTCAGGCTCATTCTTCGATTTCACATCCAGTTTTGCAGGTACAGAGTCTGAGGCCTTAACTACAGACCCTGCATCAGCAATAAATTCAGAGAGTTTCTTTTCGATGTCCTGCGCAGCAGAATCTGTAGAGAGAGTTTTTTCGATGTCCGCCACAGTTTTTACACCATGACTTGTTGTTACAGATTCTGCTTGTTTTGCCATCAGCCCGACGCTTCCGGCCGGCAGCTTCTTTCCTGCAGGTACCACCGGACGATCCGGTTCTTCTGCCTGTTGATGTTTCTCTTCGGTTGATGTTGACGGCATCTGATCTACAGATAATATCTGCCCGATGGTTACGGGCTGTCCGTCAAAATCGTCTTGCGGACGGAAAAGGAAGACGGACACAAGAACAGCCACAGCAGCCGCAGCTCCTGCTATCCACCACAGCCTCTGCCTCTTTTGAGGTTTTAGACGCTGTTCGATTTCAGTCCAGCTATCGGCATCAACCGGTATTCTGTGGCCTTCCAGCTTCTGTTTTACCAGGCGGCTGAAATCGTCGAGTTGTTCGTTATACTCTTTTCTGTCCCGCATTTTCATGCATAATTAAAGATTCTACATTTTTTTGTAACACTTTTTTGGCTCGTATAAACTGCGACCGCGAGGTACTTTCTTTTATATTGAGCATTCCTGCAATCTCAGCATGACTGTACCCTTCTATGGCAAATAAGTTGAACACAGTGCGAAAGCCATTGGGCAAGTCTGCTATACAAGCCATCAGTTCGCCGGCCGATATATGTTCCAGCGCAGATACTCCCACATCCCCGTCCACATCATCGTATTCATCAATACTGGTGCTTATCCTTAAAGTATCGTTACGCCGAAGATATTCAAGGGATGTAGTCACGAAAATACGCCGTATCCATCCGCCAAACGATCCTGTACCAGAGTAAGAATCAATTTTAGTATACACTTTAATAAAACCGTCCTGAAGCAAATCCCGGGCAGTTTCCCGATTACCGGCATACCTCATGCAAACACTCATCATAGCCGGCGCATACAACTCGTATAGCTTGCTACGAGCCTTTGCATCACCACGTTTACATCCTGTAATCAGCAATTGTTCATCCATCGGTTTTTCACTCTCTACATACTATGATGCAGAATGGGAATAAAAAGTTGCACTATAATTTTCTTAAAAAAAAGCAAAGCTCCGCCAAACGGCAAAGCTCCCCGCTTGTTTTTCATCCCGTTATTTTTCAGGGCTCATATCTGGATTTTCAGTTGCTCCATAACATTTTTTACCATCGGGCGAGAGGACAAAATTTCTTATAGCCTCTTCGCCTCCGTTTGCCGAAATTTTAGCTTCCACTACCACAGCTATCACCTCTTCAGGCTTTTTGCCGTTGTATAGTTTGGTTGGCTCGGGCTTTATAGCTTTCAACGAATCTACTGTTTGTAGCATTTTGATCATCTGCGCAGAGTAGGCTTTGGGAATCGCTATGGTCGACGTACTTTGTATTATCGCATGATCTTGTTGAAATTTTGTCAATTGTGTTTCCGCCGCTTCAATTTGCAGTTTTACAGTTTGTCCGGCTTTTTGTCTTATATAGTTGATGCTATCGCCTACTGTAATTTTTTTCAGTTCCTTTGCATCTTTCACTTTCACCTCTTTTGCCATTCCGGTATTAGCTAACATAGTCTGCTATAGCGCTATCGTATTTGCCCGAACAGGAAATAGTGAAGAAGGCAATAGCTGCCAATATTACTGCAAAAAAATATCCTTTCATAATTTTTTTGTTTAAATCTGTGTTTCATTATTTTATTAACAATTTATCTGTATACCTGTACGCAATCTCAGATTGCTTGCATTCCTTTTGAGTCAAGCCAAAAGCTGATAAAAAAGTTTGCTTCATAATAACAAATGTATGAAAAGTCTTTGAACCTTACCAGCTACAATCCAAATAATTTAAGGTTGCATATTTTTCTTACCTTCGAAATAAGTTATCAATAATAATTATCACAACATACTCTCTGTCATCCTGAGGAACGAAGGATCCCGTTTCTCCAAAACAAAATATACACGAGATGCTTCCTTCCGTCAGCATGACAAAAACGA
>JAISES010000062.1 GCA_031263965.1 Prevotella sp.
CGGAGAATTTGTTTACCATTATGGTAAATGCATATTTTGTATCTCCGTTGATATAGTATCCGGCAAAGCATTGTACTCCATAAATACTGCCGCTTTTCATTCTTATTTTTCCAGCTAGCCTTGTCCCTGCCAAGCGGTTTCTTACAGTTCCGTCCATGCCTGCCTGAGGCAACGATTCCAGAAACTCAGGGGCGTATTTACTTTTAGTCTGCATATAGACCAGCAGGTCGCACATAAATGCAGGGCTTACGGCGTCGGCGGGCGACAGGCCGCTACCATCGAATATTGTGAGAGCATCAGTGTCCAGTCCTTTATTTTTCCAAAAATCATTGGTTTTTTTTATTCCGGCATCTAAAGCTGAAGAATAAATATCGTTGGTTTCTGTTCGCCCTACAGTACGGATAAGGTGTTCGGCATAATGATTATTGCTTCGTACATTGGTATCCTTTATAATATCCTTCAAAGGGAAAGACCGGTGGTTATAAAATATTTCCCCTTCGGCAAATTTTTTGTTTTTCAGATACATTTGCCCATAATAATCATTTTGGGATGTCTCTGCTTTTCCTATTTTATATCCTTTCTCAGCAAGAGTTCTTCCCATGCTTTCAGCCAGAAACATTCCCGGGTCAGGAATATCTCCTTTTATGCTGAAAGATGTTTTGCCGCCCGGAACGCTTCCGGTAAGAAGCCTGTCCATCGAGAAAGGCGCCCCGTGAATATATCCGTTGTCTTGTCCCGAGCTATTGATTTTCAGGGTATTTTTAAAGTTTATGTTTATTTCAGGTTCGGTCTTGACTATAACAGGACAAGTATCTGAACGGGTAGTATTGAAATACAGCTTGTACGTATTGTCAAAAACACTTACGCCATATGCTGCCGCTGCATAATAATTACCCATATCCTGATATATCCATCTATGGGATATTCCATCGCCGTAACCGAAATAATCATCGATTACCATTATATCTAAAGTTTCGTCGGAATCGATATTTTTCTCAATCTCGCCGGCCCATTGCGAAAGAAAGGCATTTGGTTCATTATCCAGATGTTCTGTCCCCAATGTGGGATCGCCATATCCTCGTATTAATAATCTGCCCGGATGGTTGATGTCTTTCTCCAAAGTAGTTTGATAACGATAACCGGATCCCAGAATTTCTAAAGCAGTAGCCGTAGTCACTACTTTCAATATAGACGCCGGTGTATATGACCGGTCCGGATTGTGAGAGGCTATTCGCTTCCCTGAGAAGTCTTTTATGCAAATACCTGCCGATGCATTTTTTAACCCCTCGTTATTCAAAAAGTTTTGAATAGCTTTTTGTTTAGTTTGTGCAATCAGAGTACAATGTGCTAAAAGGATAAAAATTAGCGTATAGCAGATTTTAGATTTCATAATGAGCATATTGTTGTTAAAAATTTAAAAAAATAAATATCTTTGTAAAGATAAAAATAAAATCAGTATTATGGACCAGCGTTTCGAAAAGCCTTTCACTTTTGATAGAACAATCCGGCTGTTAATAAGCGTTTTAGCGTTGGCTGGGGCTCTCTATCTGCTTTATATCCTAAAGGGAGTATTGTTGCCATTCTTTATTGCATGGTTGGTAGCATACATGTTGAACCCGCTGGTTCGCTTCTATCAAAGGAAATTACGTTTGCCTCACTCTCTGGCCGTAATATTAACCTTCCTGTCTGTCGCGGGAGGCTTGACTCTGTTGGGATTTATTCTTGTCCCGTTGATAGAAAATGAAATATGGCAGATAAATCTATTGATTTCGAGCTATGATTTATCTTCTATCAGCCGGAATGGAATACCTGTGAGTGTGGCAGATGTGATAAGCCGCTATGTAGATTTCAAGGAAATACAGGAAAGCTTGTCCAAGCAGAACCTTGCGGAATTATTCCAGTTTTTAACTCCGGCAGTAGAGGCTATATTTTCTAATACAATCTCCTTTTTGTTGGGATTAACGGTCGTTTTCATCGTTATTCTTTACATAATTTTTATTTTGCTGGATTATGATAAGATAAATGAATTGTGGCGGTTCTTGATACCGCCCAAGTATCGTCCTATAGTTAACCGCATTACTTTAGATGTAGAGCATAGTATGAATAAATACTTTCGTCATCAGGCCTTTATTTGCCTTATCCTTGCTGTTCTCTATTCCATAGGATTTTATACGATAGGGTTGCCTTTGGCTATTATGTTCGGCATTATCGTAGGGCTTGTACATATGATACCCTATTTACAGGTTATTACCTTTCCTCCGGCCATATTGCTTTGTTGGTTGCATACCTCTCAAACGAATGACAGTTTTTGGACAATGCTGGGGTTAGTAGCACTAATATATGTTATTGTACAATGTATTATGGACTTGTTTCTGATACCCCGGATCATGGGTAAAGCTATGGGGCTGAATCCGGCAATCATACTTCTGTCTTTATCTGTCTGGGGATCATTGTTGGGGATTATTGGCATGATTATAGCTATTCCGCTGACAACCTTATTGTTGTCGTATTACAAGGAGTTTATCAATTCGGCTGAAAAATTACATGCCGGAGAGAAAGCACAGCAAGATATACCGCCCGATGAGATTTGATTCCTTTATTTTTTATACCTTTATACTCCATTTTGAAATATAAAACCAGATAATAATGCAATTAACAGCGAAATTAATTCAAGTAATGCCTATACAAACAGGTATGGGAAAAAACGGAGAGTGGAAAAAGCAGAATATCATTTTGGAAACCGATGGAATGTATCCTAAAAAAGTCTGTGTCACATTGTGGGGCGATAAGATCAATGAGTCGGTTTTGCAGGTAGGAAGCATGCTGGATGTATCCTTTGATATTGAAAGCCGCGAATATAATGGTAACTGGTATACCGATCTGAGGGCATGGAAAGTTGATGCTGCCGGAGCCGGAGTACCTGTTCCCCCTGCTGCTGCGCCATATAGCAGCCAGCAAGCAGCGCCATCTGCTCCGGTAGATTTTAGCGGCGATGAAGGAGACGATCTTCCTTTCTAAGTAGCTGTTAAATTTTAGCGAAAAAGATTATTAAGTTCTATAAAAGAATTATTGTCGTAGCTGATTGTCGGTTTTCTGCGTCATTGCGAGGGTTTACCCGAAGCAATCCAGTTGTATCTTTTCGGGTAGCCACAAAGGGCTGCCCCTACTGCTAATCGCCCAATTTCCGGATTGCTTCACTGCAAGCGGTTCGCAATGTCGCGAGCAAAAAAGCAAAATCCATCTGAAAATAACTATAAAAAAGATTTGCTATAGAATTTAAACAGTTTCCAAGAAAGCAATAATTGATATTTCGGGACAAGGGCTAATTTGTCAGGAAGTTATCTAGTACGACCGTTCATCCACCCCTTCTATATAATTGAGGAATGCCCTATTCACCATTCTGTTTCCTCCCGGAGTCGGGTAATCGCCCGAAAAGTACCAGTCTCCCTTATGATCAGGGGTAGCCTTATGTAAGTTTTCTATACTTTGGAATACGATTTCTATCTCAGCCTGAGTCCCTTTCGGCGTCAGCATTTCCGCCATTTTTGCAGAAATTTCCTCATCTGAGAATGGAGCATATATTTCCTTTACATAGTTTATAATTTCTTTTATCGGCTTATCTTTCTGAGCTAAAGACTTGCGGTAAACTTCATCAATAACAGATTGCATCCCTCTTTCTTCCAGAAGTTCGATTGCCGCCCTGAATGCAGCGAATTCATTCATACGCGACATATCTATACCGTAACAATCGGGATACCTGATCTGAGGAGAAGACGAAACAATAACTATTTTCTTAGGATGTATGCGATCCAGTATCTTTATAATGCTCTGCCGGAGAGTTGTTCCCCTGACAATACTATCGTCAATCACTACCAGATTATCTTTATAAGGGCGAATAGAATCGTATGTGACATCGTATACGTGTGCGGCCAGATCATCGCGACTCTTGTCCTGAGCAATAAAAGTCCGCAGTTTGATATCCTTAATCACAACTTTTCCGGTACGTACACTCATCGATAAGATTCTTTCCAGATCCTCTTTTGTGATAGAATTTCCTTTTTCCGATATTTTTTTCAACTTAATATCATTCATATGTTCGTTGAAAGATTCTGTCATTCCAAAGAATGCGACCTCAGCCGTATTTGGGATGAAAGAGAATACTGTATTCTGAATATCTGAGTTTATTGCCTTTTGTATCTGCGGGAGCAATAATTTTCCCAGCATTTTCCGTTCGTTGTATATATCGGCATCCGAACCGCGAGAGAAATAGATTCGTTCGAAAGAACATGGAGACACATTTCTGGGTTCTTGTATCTGTGAGAACACTACCGAACCGTCCTTTTTTACAATAATAGCTTGGCCGGGATTAAGTTCTTTTATATCCGGAACATCCAGATTAAGAGCCGTTTGTATAACGGGGCGTTCTGAGGCTACAACAACAATCTCATCGTCGTGATAATAGAAAGCCGGACGTATACCCCAAGGGTCTCGGTACACAAAACCGTCGCCACAACCGATCAGCCCTCCTATGGTAAAGCCTCCATCCCATTTTTCACTGGCTTTGTTGAGCATAAAATGTATGTCCAGATTTTTCTCAATAAGATCATTTAGCTCCCCGCCTTTTACTTTCTTATCTTTTCCGAATTTGTCGAACTGGTATTGAACTTCCCTATCCAGATAATGTCCGAGAGATTCCAGTAACACAAATGTATCTGCATGGTCGCGTGGATGTTGTCCCTGATCGAGCAATTCGTCGAAAAGCTGATCGACATTCGTCATATTGAAATTTCCGGCCAAAGCCAGATTTCTTGTTCTCCAATTATTCCTCCTCAAAATAGGGTGTACATACGATATTCCGCTTTTTCCGGTGGTACTATAACGCAGATGTCCGAGAAACAATTCCCCTGCGAACGGCAGATATTGACTTGCATATACAGGATCATTCAATTTTTCAGGCGGGACTTTTTCGTAATTGTTGTAAACATTCGAGAAAATTTCGGAGATAGCGCCCGATCCGGTAGCTCTTTCCCTGAATATAAATTCACTTCCGGGAGGAGATTCTAATTTTACGACAGCCAATCCTGCACCTTCTTGTCCGCGGTTGTGCTGTTTTTCCATCAGCAGGTATAGTTTGTTCAGTCCGTACTGCCACGTACCATATTTATCCTGGTAGTATTCAAGCGGCTTAAGCAAGCGTATCATAACGATACCGCACTCATGCTTTAAAGGCTCAGTCATAAGAAAAATCTCCTTTGTTTTTTAGAGCTACAAAGATAAAACGATTTTTTCGCGCAGCCTAAGTAACCGGTTAAATTTCTAACGAATATTTTCTTATGTGGATTAAATTTACTATAAAATTTAAACTATTTCTTAAAACTGCTTTAATTCCTGATACAGCCGTTGTATGGGCAGTCCCATAATGTTATAATAGGATCCCGAAATATATTCGACGGCAATATAACCGATCCATTCCTGTACCCCATAGGCTCCGGCTTTATCCAACGGCTTATACTTAGTTACATAGTATTCGATTTCATCTTCCTGCAACCGGGCAAACCGGACTTCGGATGTAACTCCAAATGCCCGCTGCTTTTCTTTAGTGGTGATACACACACCGGTAGCTACGATGTGAGTCTTGCCTGACAGGTCCCGCAGCATCTGCTTTGCATCGTCTTCGTCTTCGGGCTTTCCATAAACTTTACCTTCAAGCAAAACTACGGTATCCGCAGTAATCAGAAGGGTATCTTCTTCCATATGATAAGCATCCGCCTTTTTCTTTGCTACATGAATTGCTATTTCCCCGCCCTGAAGATAGTCGGGAAACGATTCGTCTATGTCGGGTAAAACGTTTATTTCATAATTAAGGTCAAGTCCGGCTAACAATTCTTTACGGCGAGGGGAGTTTGACGCCAGTATTACTTTATATCCTGAAAGATCGAGCATTTGTAAATAGATTTTGACTTTCCAACTCTAATAATTTCTTCTTCACATCCAGCCCGTAAGCATAACCGCCCAATCCTTTACCTTCGTTTACAACACGATGGCACGGAACAATAATAGCGATATTATTCCTTCCGTTTGCCGAGCCTACAGCTCTACAGCCTTTGGGCGAACCTATGGCCTGAGCCTCCTGTTTATACGATACTGTTTGCCCATACGGGATAGTAGACAAATAATCCCATGCTTTCTTTTGAAAGGGAGTTCCTTCCTGGCTGAGCGGAAGATCGAAGTCTTTTCTTTCTCCGGCAAAATACCCGTTCAATTGCTGAATTGCCATATCCAGGACTTTATTTGTTTCTTGCTTTCCGGCAGGGACAGAAGATACAATCCGGACCGACGATATGCAGCCTTCATTCTCCTCTATTTCTATAATTCCTACGGGAGATTGTAAAAAAGCTTTCATTTTTCTTTTTAGGTTTAATTTCATTCTTTGTCCAACTCCAGTTTATCATCTGTCGCAGGCGTTTCAGGAAACGTTTGGAGGGCTTATCACTAAGATAAGATTCTATATGCCGTTTTCTTTTTTCCTCTAATATTTCATCGGTATTTATCAATATACCGGTTTCTTCCACATTGCCAAAAGCGTCGTTCACGGCTGTTCCGAAAACCTTCATCCGGGGAGACAGGCTCATATACGCATTTACAAGAGGTGGAATATTCAATCCCAATTTGCGTACCGAAGTATTCAGTATGCGGTAATCAGACCTGAAGGTATCCCCATCAAACAGCCTGCTTAGTTTTCTCTTATCGGTTTCTATCTCCAGAGCTTGTTTGGGCCATACCAATACATCGGGATCGGGGAAATACTTATTCAGGAAATACAGGATCATATCGCGCGCCTGGGTATTGTATGTGTCGTACATGGTTACCTTTCCGAAAAAATATTTCATAGAAGGATCGGCAACAGACAATGCCCCTAATCCGTCCCAAAGGTTATCCAAAGCAAAGATCCCCTTCGAGCCGACCCGTGTAGACTGATACTCAAGTGTTACGAAAGAACGGCCAAGTTCAAACGTGTATGGTAAATATTCTTTTATAAACTTCTTGGAGAAATGGAACAAATGCGATGTCGCTAAAACCGGTTCCCCTTTATCATCGAAACAAATGTCGGGGCCGCAAATAAAACGATATCCGCCTATTATCTCTTCTGCATCGGGATTCCATACTATCAACTGCTTGTATGGATTGTCCATAACATCGTATTCGTCGATATCGACGGCCATGCCTGTCCCTCCTCCATAATAACGAAAAGCAATCTCCCGTAAACGCCCTATTTCCTGCATCACATTCGGCGAATTGTGATGAGTAACGATATAAATTTCGTTATCAGCCTTATTGGAACGTCTAAGAAACTTGTCCTTAGTCAGTTCTGCTTTTAACAGGTTCCTACCGATCGGAGAGATAATTGTTTCCATCAACTGTTTCTTTTCGCCAAAGTATAAGATTTCTCTTTTACATATTCCGCCCATTGCGCCATACTCTTTGTGTTATCAAAAAATGTATGCGGGATAGGGTCTCCAAATATAATAGAAAAACCTGAATTCTTATTTTTAAACATTTCGTCCGGTAAAAGTATCAATTCTACATTAAACTTTACACCTGACATCTTCCTTGCATTTGCAAATCTATAAAAGAAATTCGAGTTTTCACCTTCAAAATGAACCGGAACTACATCACGCTTCGACTCAATGGCCTTTATTATAAAGTTTTTATGCCAATCGAGGTCATATATTTTCCCTTTCTCTTTTCTGGAACAAAGTCCGGCAGGGAAAGTAACAATTTGATTATCCGAATCATAAGCATTCCGCATATCTGTTGTAGCTTGTTTAGACTGCCGCCCGTATTTATTAACAGGCAGAAATATAGGTTGCAGATTTCTTATAAAATAAAGGACGTCATTTACTACATATTTGATTTTCTTATCAAATTTTTCTCCGATCACAGCAGATAAACAGATCCCGTCAAGACCCCCAAGAGGATGGTTTGATGCAAATATATACCGTCCGTCTTCCGGAATATTATCCAGACCTTTAATGTCGAGAGACAAATTGAAATACCCTACTACAGACTGCATAAAATCTACGCCCTCTTTATCGGCATAAACCCTGAGAATCTCATTTAGCTCGTCGATATGAACTTTACGTTTCAGATAGTTTATAATAAAGCGGGGTGTTTTATTATAAATTTTCGGAGCTTTATCTTCTAAAACTTTATCTAAATCTAATTGTAGAGGTTCCTTATTCATTCCTGAATTCAAAATAGACCTTTATGCACACAAAAATAGTCTATTTTAAATTATCTATACTTACGATATTAAGAAACTGTTTGAATTTTAGCGAAAAATATTATTGAAGTCATCTTGACTTTATATAATTCAGCTCTTTTGTCATCCTGAGGAACGAAGGATCCGGGTTTTCAGGAGATATTTGCTTCGCCTTCGCTTCAGCGATTTGCTATGAAATTAAAACAGCTTCCAAGTTGGGGCTTACTCGCTTTTTATGGCCTTGTCCATAGCGGCGGCAGCTTTACGGCCATCGCCCATCGCCAAAATAACCGTCGCGCCACCCCTGACGATATCGCCTCCGGCATAAACATCAGGTAGCGCCGAACGCATTGTTTCCTGATCTACGATGATGGTACCCCATTTGGATATTTCGAGCCCTTTGAAAGTAGATGGGATTAGCGGATTAGGAGATACGCCTACGCTGACAATCACTTCATCTACGTCGAACCATTCGGTTGCGCCCTCAACAGGAACCGGCTTCCGGCGTCCCGACGCGTCGGGCTCTCCCAACTCCATTTTTTGTAACCGCATGCGTTGTACCCTGCCGTTCTCATCTCCTTCATATCTGACAGGGTTGTGAAGTGTATAAAATTCTATTCCTTCTTCCTTAGCATGTTTTACTTCTTCTATTCTTGCCGGCATTTCTTCTTCGGAACGGCGATAAACCACCATAGCCCGTTCCGCGCCAAGCCTTTTCGCGGTACGCACGGCATCCATGGCTGTATTTCCGGCTCCTATGATGGCCACCTTCTTGCCCTTTTGTACAGGGGTATCACTTTCAGGATTTGAAGCATCCATCAGATTGACACGGGTAAGGAACTCGTTGGATGACATGACTCCGATCAGGTTTTCACCGGGGATATTCATGAAATTGGGCAGGCCGGCTCCGCTAGCGGCAAAAATACCTTTAAAGCCATCTTCGTGTAAGTCTTCATACGAAATAGTTTTACCTACAATGCAGTTGTTGATAAATTTAACTCCCATTTTGCGGAGGACATCGATTTCAACGTCTACAATTTCATTCGGTAAGCGAAATTCGGGTATTCCGTACTTTAAAACGCCGCCTATTTCATGGAGCGCTTCAAAAACAGTTACATCGTATCCCTTTTTAGCCATATCACCGGCAAAAGATAATCCGGCAGGACCAGATCCGATCACGGCGATTTTTATGTTGTTGGCAGGAGCAAGTTCCGGTAAGGACACCTTTCCGCTTTCCCGCTCATAGTCTGCCGCGAAACGCTCAAGGTAACCTATGGCTACAGGTTCCTTTTTCATTTTCTGTATATAGATACATTTCGATTCGCATTGTTTTTCCTGTGGACAAACGCGGCCACAAACAGCAGGCAATGCGCTCGTTTCTTTGAGTACTTTGGCGGCTTCCTGAAAATTTCCCCGTTCGATATTCTTGACGAAGGAAGGTATATGTATTCCTACCGGACACCCTTCCATACACGTGGGGTTTGCACAGTCGAGACAACGTCCGGCTTCATAAACAGCTTGTTCTGCCGATAATCCCAGATTGACTTCGTCTTTTAGTGAATGGCTTCTATAACCGGGATCCAGTTCAGGCATATGTACCCGTGCTCTTTCGCCCCTGTCTTTTGCTTTTACCGTTTTCCGGAGTTCTTCCCTCCATGGCTCATTACGGCGGGCTTGTATATATTCTTGTTCTGTCATAGTTTTTTCAGTTGTTAGTTATTGGCTTTTAGCCGATAGCTTTTATTATTCGTGATCTTATATATTCTTACTAATAGCTAAAGTCCATTAGCTCCGATACAGATTAGTTATATGCTCTAAGCCTCATTAACATTTCATCGAAGTCTACCTCATGAGCATTAAACTCGGGACCATCAACGCATACAAACTTGGTTTTACCTCCCACTGTTACACGGCAAGCCCCGCACATGCCCGTTCCGTCTACCATTATTGTATTCAGGGAAGCCATTGTAGGGATTTCGTATTTCCTGGTAAGCAAAGAAACGAATTTCATCATAACAGCAGGCCCTATCGTTACACAAAGGTCTACTTTCTCTCTGTTGATTATCATTTCTATACCGTTTGTTATTAGTCCTTTGTGGCCGTATGATCCATCATCGGTCATGACCAGCACCTCATCGGAATATTCGGTTACTTGTTTCTCCAGTATAACAAGTTCTTTTGTGCGCGCGGCCAACACAGAGATTACTTTGTTGCCGGCTTTTTTCATGGCTTCGATGATTGGCAGCATAGGGGCTATCCCGACACCTCCTCCTGCACAAACTACCGTGCCATATTTCTCTATGTGGGTGGCTTGTCCTAACGGGCCTACGACATCTGTAATATAATCGCCAATATTGAGCGCGCAGATTTTTTTTGATGAATCGCCTACGGCTTGTATGACGATCGTTATAGTTCCTTTAGTTGTGTCGGATGCCGCAATAGTAAGTGGAATACGTTCTCCCTTTTCACCAACGCGCACTATTACAAAATGCCCGGCTTTACGGCTTTTTGCAATAAGGGGAGCTTCTACTTCGAATCTGACAACATTTTCGGAGAAGTACTCTTTGTCTACAATCTTATTCATTTAGTAAATATTAGTTTAAGATACCCATTTCGGGAGGTATAATTTTACAAAGGTACAATAAAGTTAGAAACTGTTTAAGTTTTGAAGCCATCTTGACTTTTCTTATATAAATTCTATTTCACATTTCAAGATTTCAATATTTTGTATATCAACAAAATACAATTGCGATTTATGAAATTATTTATTGTAAACTATATAATATGATATAAATTTAAACAGGCTCTAAAGATATGGAAATTTTAAAGAAATAAGGTGGAGAATAAGAATGTCTTTACAGCAGGCTGAAAGTGTATCCTTGTCCCAAAAGCCAATCGATGCTGCGGGGCAAAGCATCTTTCATATTCGTTTCGGCCTTCAACGAATCGTGAAAAACTATTACAGAACCGTCCCTTGCATATTTTTTCACGTTGTCGAATACTTTATCCGGATTTATCAACTTACTATAGTCACGGGTTACCACATCCCACATAACTATTTTATAGTAACGGCGCAAGACGAAGAACTGCGGCATTCGCATATGTCCGTGAGGCGGACGAAACAGGCCCGAATCGATATATTCCGAAGCAAGTCTGGTATTTTCCAGATACCTTTTCGAAAGAGTACGTATTCCCTGTATATGGTTGAAAGTATGATTACCTACACGGTGACCCCTGTCGAGTACCATTTGGTATATATCGGGATGCTTGCGTACATTATCGCCTACGCAGAAGAAAGTAGCCTTAATGTCATATTTATCCAATAAGTCCAACACCCAGGGAGTTATCCCGGGAACAGGCCCATCGTCAAATGTCAGATAGATTGTTTTCCTGCCTTTAACAGGTTTCCGCCAAAGGGCTCCGGGAAAGAGCCAGCGGTATAGCTTAGGGGGGCGTTCTATTAGCATAGCAACATGAGAAGCAGGCGAATAACAGGGGTATCCGCCCGCTCATATGTTTTAATTTGGTTGTGAATATTTTTTTAAAAGTTCCGGCGTATATCTTCGCATCAATTCGCCTATACGCTCGGCATTCGCATACTCTTCTTTTTCGACGACAGAGTCTTCCCCGGCCAGATAAAATCCTCTCATCGAAGTACGCATCAGGTAATCGAGAGGATGGTTTCTCGGATTGAAACTAACGCCGTTGCGCAGGAATATTTCGGCGCGCGAAGTCAGCTTCTCAAGAAGCTCTTTATATTTAGCTCTATCGTTGTGCTGATAAGTAACCAGGACTTGCACTTCCGTATCGAAGTAGCCTCTGATATCCGCACTCGAATTTACCATATCGTTCTGTTTCATACTCAAGTACCAATTGAGGGCACCCTCTGTACGATACATTATTTCATCTATTATCTTCTGCGCTTTTTCCGGATGTTCCAACTGGTAATATGCGTCTGCATATCCAACCGACTCGCCGCTACGCGGAATCGTATTCCCTGGAAGCACTTCTATACATCTGTCGAGAGCTATCAATGCTTTATCATTCTTGCCTTCAAGCAAAAGGGCTGAGATAAGATCACTGAATAACACACGGAAAGTGCGGCACATTCTCAGGTTGTTTTCATCCAGGTACACTTTCGGTTTCTCTACCCCGCCCCACTTGTATTTGTTGACCAGATTATCGAACATCACTTCGGTATTTACACCTGTACTGTCTGTTTTACCCGGAGTAATGCGGTATATAATACCTTCCTGGATAGAATGATTATCCAGTTTCAACGGCGGCTCGCCAATAGTCAGAGCATAGTAGATAGGACGTTTCCAATCGTCCTTGTTGATATTGTTCAACATTTCCAGAATCATAATCTCTTGCCGGTATATACCTCCCGATTTGTTCGCGCTCAGGTCGAACAACAGCTCCGAAGCCGGACTTGTGCCCAATGCTTTCCAATCTATTTTCGACTGATCGACAGGCATTTTCAATACATTTCCCGGAAGAATAACTCCCTTATCTATTCCAAACGGATTATGAGGCGCATAATTATCTTTTGTTTTCAATATTTCCAACGCATCGTCCAACATCAATGTATCTTTATACACAGCCGTATCGTAAAAATCGGAGAAGTTGATCCTGTTGAGGAAAGAAGCTCCATCTTTAGAGTTTTGATACTCCCTTTTTACAGCATTTTCTATATCGCTCTTCGACAATACGTATGCCGACTGGCCTTTTGATCCCTGATAACGGTCTTCTGTCCACGAAATAGGCAGAGGCGACGAGTCATATGCCTGACGGCGCATTTGGTCTACATACCAGTCTGTTTGCAGGTAACTCAGGTTACTCACCCGTACGTCTGTACGGAAGCCCTCTACCTCCTGGGAATACCACAACGGGAATGTATCATTGTCGCCCATCGTAAACAGAATACTGTTAGGCTCGCAACCCCGCAGATAATTCTCTCCAAAGTCGCGCATGGTATATCTGTCCGAACGGTCGTGATCGTCCCAGTTCTGACTTGCCAATTGCACAGGGACTATCAAAGCCAGTCCTGTAGCAAGAGCCGCAGACACTGTGTCCGGCAATTTCTTATTGAACAGGTTCCACAAGAATGCCACGCCGAAGCCTATCCATATACAGAATGCGTAGAACGACCCTGCATAAGCATAGTCACGCTCGCGTGGCTCGAAGGGTTGCTGGTTCAGGTATATAATGATGGCAATACCGGTCATAAAGAATAGCATGAAGATGATAAGGAACTGCTGCTCGCCTTTTTTACCTCTTGTCAGTTGGTACACAATACCGAGAATGCCAAGTATCAGCGGCAACATATAATATACGTTGTGTCCTTTATTTTCGAGAATATCCGGAGGAAGATTGTCCTGAGGCCCGCGTCCCAGCAATTCGTCTACAAATCCGATTCCGGTAATCCAGTTGCCATTGCTAAGGCCTCCGTTGGCTTGCATATCGTTTTGGCGGCCTGAAAAGTTCCACATAAAGTAGCGGAAGTACATAAAGTCTAATTGATAGCTAAAGAAGAATTTCAGATTCTCGAACATTGTAGGAGGCACTGATGTATCTTTAATATCTGCCCATATCTGATACCCAAGTATATGTCTTTGCTCGGTAGAATACATACGGGGAAGCAGCATTGTGTTGTCCAATCCGTATGTAGGGATAGTGCTGACCACTACATATTTATCTTTTTCGTCTGGCGATTTCTTCACCACTTTGTCGTAGTTCAGCTTTTCGCTTTCGGGAGGGGCTAAGCGTCCTGTCGAAGGGTTTCTTTTCTCGGTCGAAGCGTATGTTCTACCATAGAACAATGGCCTGTCGCCATACTGTTCACGGTTGAGGTAGCCGGCCAGCGTAAATACATTCTCAGGCGAATTCTGATCCATCGGTGTATTGGCTATGGAACGGATAGGAATAAGGGCAAATGATGAATATCCTATCAAAATAACCATCAGGCACAAAACTATCGTATTCAGCAACCGGGAAGTAACACCTTTATATTTGAATAAAAATACCAGAAGGCCGGCAATAAGCAATACCCATAAGAAAGCATTCGAACTAATAATAACGGCTCCGCTAAGCACAAGAGATACTGCGGTCGCTATTTTGGCACGGGTCATATTTCCTTTTTTCGACAAGGTTTCGTACAATGCCCATACGATGGATACAACCATTATTAATATATAGGTCAATGCTCCCGAATTGTAAGAGAAGCCTAAGCTATTGACAAAGAACATTTCGAACCATCCGCCGACTTGTGTAAAGCCCGGAATGATACCGTACATCAATACCACGATCAGGGAAACAGATCCGGCTAAAGCAAGCAACAAGCCTTTCCAGGAAACGTCTTTTGCCTTTTTGAAGTAATAGACCAATACGATTGCCGGTATACAAAGCAAGTTGAGTAAATGTACACCGATAGATAAGCCCATAGCGTAAGCTATCAATACCAACCATTTGTCGGAACCCGGCTTACCGGCACGGTTTTCCCATTTCAGTATCAACCAGAATACTAAGGCTGTAAACATGGAAGAGTAGGCATAAACCTCACCCTCGACGGCAGAGAACCAAAATGTATCGGTAAATGCATATGTAAGAGCGCCAACCAAACCACTACCCATGATAGCGATAAGTTGTCCTATTGTCATTTCTTGGGAAGAGTCGGTATAGATAAGCTTTTTAGCAAGATGTGTGATTGTCCAGAAGAGGAACAGGATGGTCAGCGCACTGAGCAAAGCCGACATACTGTTGACCATCGCTGCCACTTGCGTAGGATCGGAAGCGAACAGCGTGAAAAACTTTCCTGTAATCATAAAAAACGGAGCGCCGGGCGGATGTCCCACCTCCAACTGATACGCCGACGAAATGAATTCTCCGCAATCCCAAAAACTGGCTGTAGGTTCAATAGTCATAAGGTAAACAACCGCGGCTACTGCAAAACTAAACCAGCCCAGAGTATTGTTTATCAGGTTATATTTTTTCATAATGAAACAGGTAATTGAATAAACAGTTATCTCTTTAAAATATTTGGGTGCAAAGATAGTTAAAACACTGGGATATTCGTTTCACGATGCGTTGTTTTTACCCGTCAAATTCAAAAACTTCTTAAAATTCAATCATCTACCTCCCATTTTCCTGTTGAAGTATCATAGATAATGGGGCACAAGACCATTACCTTTGATTTCTTAGAACCTGTTTAAATTTTATAGCAAATTTTTTTATGCTCTTTTCGGCGTATTTTTCCCTTTTTACTCGCGTCATTGCGAGAAGTGCAACGACGAAGCAATCTATAAAAGAACATCCCGACCGGATTGCTTCACCTTTCAGGTTCGCAATGACGCATAAAATCAATACTTTACGTCATTAAGAGGAGATGTAAGTCGATACAACAATCCAGTATTTTCTTTATCTTTTAATATAAACAACAGCCTCAACATTATGAGAATAAGCACTATGTACCATTCAGGCTATTTTCGTGCGTTTGCCCTGTTCCATAACAGAAACCGCCAAACTTTTCGTATTTTTGTATAAAATTACATATAATGATTATTTTCAACACTACCTTTCATGTAGAAAATGATGTACTCAACGATTACATCAATTTCATGAAAGAGACATACATCGTAAGGGCTGCAAATAGCGGCTTCCTTCACGAACCCCGTTTTGCCCGCATACAGGCGCAGCATGAAGAAAGCGGCAGCAGCTACTCTCTTCAGTTCAGAGTAAAAAATGCGGATACGCTCAACCATTGGTTTTCCTCCGAAGGGGAAATTCTGCAAGGAGAACTGGCTTCGCTATTCGGGAACAAAGTTCTTGGTTTTGTAACCCTGCTCGAAGAAATAGAACTATAGGATGCCGGAAAAAGAAAGAATCATATTAGGAATAGACCCCGGTACACATGTGATGGGGTACGGCGTATTGCGAGTGGTAAATAACAAACCCGAATTGCTCGCAATGGGCATTCTGCGATTAAACAAGTATGACGACCATTATTTGAGACTCCGCCGGATTTTTGAGCGGATCATCAGCCTGATCGACGAATTCCTTCCCGATGAGCTGGCTATCGAAGCGCCCTTTTTCGGAAAGAATGTGCAAAGTATGCTCAAGTTGGGCCGTGCGCAAGGGGTAGCCATGGCGGCGGCTTTGTCGCGCGACATTCCCATTTTTGAATACGCACCGTTGAAAATAAAAATGTCGATTACCGGAAACGGACGCGCAGCCAAAGAACAGGTTGCCTATATGCTGCAACATTTCCTGAAAATACCGGACGAGAATATGCTTCCCCAGATGGATGCAACCGACGGGCTGGCGGCGGCCGTTTGCCATTATTTTCAGACGAACAACCCGTCTGCCGGCAAAAAGTTTACCGGTTGGAAAGATTATATCAATAAAAATCCGGGAAAAGTTAAATAAATTGATCGATCATATGATATACGAAGATCTGAAAAACATAGAATACGGACATGCCTGGGAATACCAGCAAAAGCTATTCGCTGAAGCCCTGAGCCTCAAGGATAAAGGACTGTACGCAAAGAACATCCTGTTATTCTGCGAACATCCCCATGTTATCACTATCGGGAAACATGGTAAACAGGAGAATCTTCTTTTTCGGGAAGCCCTGCTTAAAGAAAAAGGGGTCTCACTTTTCCATATCGACCGTGGAGGCGATGTCACCTATCACGGCCCGGGACAATTAGTCGGCTACCCTATCTTCGATCTCGAAACGTTCGGTATCGGACTCAGGCAATACATATACAACATGGAAGAAATTATTATCCGTTTTTTAAAAGGATATAATATCCACGCCGGAAGGCTGGAGGGCGCTGCCGGTGTGTGGCTGGATACAACCGTACCTTCGCGTACACGGAAAATTGCGGCAATCGGTGTCCGCAGCAGCCGGTTTGTAACCATGCACGGTTTTGCGCTGAACCTGAATACCGATCTTTCTTATTTTTCACTCATAAATCCTTGCGGCTTTATAGATAAAGGCGTAACTTCACTGCAACAAGAGCTGGGGCATCCCGTAGATATGGATGAAGCCAGGATGAAAATGAGAGAGTTATTCGAGGATGTTTTTACGGAAAAAGATAAAAGAGATAACTCATAATAAGAAACTGTTTAAATTTTATAGCAATTTTTTTATAGGTATTTTCAAATGGATTTGTTCTTTTTGCTTGCTGGTTTAGCTAAATGCCATTAAGTTAAGGCTTTCAGCCTTGACTTTCCCGTCATTGCGAGGGTTTTCCCGAAGCAATCCGGTTGTATCTTTTCGGGCAGCCACAAAGGACTGCCTCTACCGCTAACCGGCCAATTTCCGGATTGCTTTACCTTTGGCTCCGCTTCGCTCTTCCGAACTCTGTTTCTGGGTTAATACTCTGGTATTTTCAGGCTGAAAGCCTGATATATTAAAGCCCACGGCAACGCCCTGTAGGGCAGCATATTTATATTGTATAATAAATACTGTTATAAATTTTTGTCATGCACTCAGATAAATGCGTTATTTTTAATTAAATAGCTTTTCGGTGAATTGAGATCAAAACCCTCTTTTTTTTAGGCGGTTACAAATGAAATATGTTTTAAAACATAGGCTAAATGCTGTTAAAATGTACTTTTTTGAAAGACTAAAGGTTGTGAGGCTATAAAATATGTCCTATATTTGGAATCTATAAAGAATAAATCCTATTTATATCAAGCAGAAATTATGGAGAGAACCCTTATTATCCTTAAGCCGTCATGTGTTCAAAGAACACTGGTCGGAGAGGTTATTTCTCGTTTTGAAAAGAAAGGATTACGGTTGGCCGGAATGAAGATGATACAGTTGGATGATGCTATACTGGACGAGCATTATGCCCATCTGAAAAACAGATCGTTTTTTCAGCGTGTTAAAGATTCGATGAAAGCATGCCCTGTCATTGTACAATGTTGGGAAGGAATAGACGCGGCAAGGGTTGTACGTTCTCTTATAGGTGTAACGAATGGGCGTGAGGCGGAAGCCGGAACGATAAGGGGTGATTTTTCTGTAAGTTCGCAAGAAAATATAGTACACGCATCCGATTCGTCCGAATCTGCGAAAGTAGAGTTAAAACGTTTTTTTAAAGACGGTGAGATTTTTAATTACAAACTATCTACGTTACCGAATCTTTATGCAGGTGACGAGATATAATGTGTATTATGCAAGGAAACAACAACATTTTAATAAAAAGCATCAGGCAATTAAGAATAGCGCCGTTGGCGGTAATGTTTTTAATTCCTGTGAGCGGTTTTGCTCAGAAGAATGACGGCAAAGCAACTAATAATGATCGTGTAGGAGTAAACTATAAACAAAGACACAGTAAACAAAGCCAGAACAATCTATACGCCGATGGTATCAAGATAAAAAGGGACCTTTCTATTATAAAAGAAATTCAGGAAGAACGCATACTCGGTGAAAATGAAATACCGGCGGAAGATCTTTACGGAGGTATATGGAATAATCGTTATGTGAACGCATATCGTTCCGTAGAGAATATTCCGGATACATTCAAGGTAAACCTGGCTAATTTTACAATGCCTAATATGGGACACGTTACATCCAATTACGGTGTCCGCCGTTTGCGTAGAACTACCCGTATGCATTATGGGATAGACCTTAAAGTGCAGACAGGCGATACTATTTATGCGGCATTTGACGGAAAGGTAAGATTAAAACAGTACGAAAGACGCGGATATGGTTATCATATAGCCTTGCGTCATCCTAATGGATTAGAAACTGTATACGGCCACTTATCTAAATTCCTGGTTGAAGAAGATCAGGTAGTAAGATCGGGAGATCCTATCGGCCTTGGAGGTAATACAGGACGTTCGACAGGCTCTCACTTACATTTCGAAATACGTTTTCTGGGAAATCCAATAAATCCTACATTTATTGTAGACTTTGAAAATAAGGTTTGCCACAGGGATACATATACAGTTACTGCCGATAGCTATAATAAGAGCTCGAAAGGAGTTGATATAAGAAATGTCGCTTCATCAGCCGCAGCGACCAGATCGAGCGCTAATGTGAAGAACAAATATGCATCGGGAAAAGTATCTTATCATCGTATAGAGAAAGGCGATACATTGGGTGCGATTGCCATCAAGCATAAAACAACGGTAAGCAAGCTTTGTAAATTGAATAATATTACGGCGAAAACTGTTTTACGTCCGGGAAAATCGATTAGAATATCATAATAGAG
>JAISES010000082.1 GCA_031263965.1 Prevotella sp.
CATCATCGCCTCGATGGCTAAAGGAAGCACACGGGCTTCGCCCCGCTTCCTTTTACGCCCTCTTCGGCGGATGGGTTCCCCGGCTGCGGACAAAGGCCGGAATCGCAATGCGACGATAACACGCGTCAGCCTTGCGCCGTATGCTTTACGTGCGGGGTACCCGTCAGGAGAAAAAGGCGTAAAACGGGGTGCCTGTCTGAGCCTGAAAGGCGAGTTCAGCCCGTTTAGCCTTTGAGCCTGCCACGGGTCGCACAGTAAAGCGGGCGCTCAAAGCATTTTTGGTTCCTTTTGCTGCTTAGGGCAAAAGGGACGCAAGCAATCTTCGATTGCGCGCAGGAAAAAGGACAAGGATACGGAATGGTACTGTTTTTTCAAGGGTTTGTTCCGGTCTTGCGTAACATGAGTTATAACAAAAAACGTAGTAACCGTTAGAAATTCCCAACGAATATTTTCTTATAACTGAATTTCGTACATTTGCCCCACAATAAGGAAGAAGTAAAAGCTGTTTTGTGGAAATTTGACTATCTTTGTGGCTTAAAAAAGAAAAAAATACATTAACATGGAAACAGTCGTAAGCGGGATTCGCTCTACAGGAAAATTGCACTTGGGCAATTATTTTGGCGCGTTAAAAAACTTTGCAAGAATGCAAAATGAAAATAAATGCTTCTTTTTCATTGCAGATTATCACTCTTTGACAACGCATCCCGACCCGAAACTATTGCACTCAAATGTAAGGAATGTACTTGTAGAATACCTCGCCGCCGGTATCGACCCTGAAATTTCGACTGTGTACATACAAAGCGACGTACAGGAAGTGTGCGAACTGTACTTGCTACTGAACATGCATGCTTATCTGGGAGAACTATCAAAAACCGTATCTTTCAAGGAAAAAGCGCGGAAACATAAAGACAATGTCAATGCCGGCTTATTAACCTATCCTACCCTGATGGCTGCCGACATACTGATGCATAATGCAAATAAAGTGCCGGTAGGCAAAGACCAGGAACAACACTTGGAAATGACCCGCAAATTTGCACGCCGCTTCAATAACATGTATGGTGTAGAATACTTCAAAGAGCCTGTAGCCTATAACTTTGGACAGGATTTAATAAAAATACCGGGACTCGACGGAAGCGGTAAAATGGGAAAATCGGAAGGTAATTGCATATACCTGGATGAAGACCCGAAAAGCATTGAGAAAAAGGTGAAGCGCGCATTAACTGATGAGGGGCCGAAGGTTCCGAACTCAGAAAAACCGGACTATATAGAAAATCTATTTACAATACTCAGAGTAGTATCAACGGATGAAGTAGTGCAACACTTCGACGACAAATGGAACACCTGTGAAATACGTTACGGAGACCTGAAAAAACAGCTTGCCGAAGATATTATTAAAGTCACTGCACCTATGCGTGAACGCATCCTGGAAATTCAAAACGATGACGCATATCTTCATCGGGTAGCTACCGAAGGCGCAGCCAAGGCCCGCGAAAATGCAAGCAGGATTTTGAAAGATGTTCGCGAAATAATGGGGTTCAAAAAATTCTGAAACAGAGATTTTATTATTTGACATATAATAAAAGAAAATAAAACAGGCATTTATCCGTATTATATAGAAGAACTACTTATTACATCTCTAAATAGCAGGAATGAGATTTCTCTTTACTATATTCTTGTTGACAGTTACTTTTACTACAGTAGCTCAAACAAGATGTACGCTGGAAGGGACTATCTATAATTCCGGCACAAAAGAAGCGCTTGCCGGAGTTTCTGTCGGTATAGCCGGATTTCCCCTGCAAGGAAGCTTTACCAACGAATCGGGAAAATATAAAGTCGCTCTTCCCCGGGGAGAATACACGTTGGTTTTAAGGTTGCTGGGCTATTACACCAAGCAGATAAAAATCAAACTGGACAGGAATAAAGTTCAGGACATAGACCTCTATATGGAAGATGTCTCCCTGAATGAAGTGGAAATATCCGCTGTACGAACAGATGCAAATATAAAGAGCGTACAATCGGGAGTTGATAAACTGGAAATAAAAACGGCAAATAAAATACCTGTTCTGCTGGGAGAAAGGGACATCCTTAAAACAATACAGTTGCTGCCCGGAATACAAACGACCGGAGAAGGAAACACGGGCTTCTATGTGAGAGGCGGAAATAACGACCAAAACCTGATATTGCTGGATAATGCCACTGTATATAACCCTTCGCATCTGTTCGGATTTTTCTCGACTTTCAATTCCGATGCGGTAAATGATATGACAATCTATAAAGGTTCCATGCCTGCCCAATATGGCGGACGCTTGTCTTCCACGCTGGATGTGAGCATGCGCGACGGAGACCTGAAAAACTATACACTTACCGGTGGAATTGGCCTTATATCCTCCAGACTAACCATCGAAGGACCTGTTCAAAAAGAACGGTCTTCATTTATTTTCTCCGCACGGCGGACATATGCCGATGCATTGGCGCACGCTGCGGGAGTGGCACAGGTAAAAGATTCCAAATTATATTTTTACGATCTGAATGCAAAACTCACTTACGGGTTATCAGGCAAAGATAAATTAACCCTCACGGCATATCACGGAAAAGATAAACTGGCCTTGAACCAAATTGCAATGATAAACTGGGGAAACACGATTGCCGGCCTGAAATGGAATCATATATTTGATGCGAAAAAAGCATCTGCCACAACATTGTCTTATACTGATTATGCATACGATGTGAGCGTTGATCTTACTACAAATCTGAATGTTGCGTCCCGCATCAGGGATTACAGCCTGAATCAGGAATTCAGCTTTTTCCCCGATCAAAAAAATGCAATCAGGTTAGGCTTTACTTCTATCCACCATCAGGTAGTACCCGGCGATCTCACCGGTAAAGATCCGTCCAGCCTGGATGTAAAACCCTTTATCCATCGCTATTCGTGGGAAAATGCCCTGTATGCATCCAATGACATGAAACTGAACGGCCGGCTGGAGTTCAGCTATGGACTGCGGCTATCTTCTTTCAGTGTGCTGGGTGGAAGCAATTACTATACATTCAACGACAATAAAGAAATCGCAGATACTATCTCAACACGGAAAGGGCAATTTGTTAAAACGTACTGGAACCTTGAACCGCGCCTGTCGGCAGCGTATCAGTTGAATAGCTGTTCTTCTATAAAAGCTGCGTATACACGGACTTCACAGCATATGCACCTGTTATCTACCTCAAATCTTGCCAGCCCGACAGACAGGTGGATTGCCAATACGGACTATATAAAACCGGAAACAGCCCATCAGATTTCCATCGGATATTTCCGCAATTTTTCGGACAACATGTTCGAATTCAGCGCAGAGATATATTATAAAACGCTTAATAACCAGATAGACTATAAAGATGGGGCGGACGTCAGAGCCAAAGAGATCATTGAGACGG
The DNA here is from genome assembly GCA_031263965.1 of Prevotella sp. GTDB lineage: Bacteria > Bacteroidota > Bacteroidia > Bacteroidales > Dysgonomonadaceae > Dysgonomonas. The sequence goes on from JAISES010000082.1 coordinate 3,424, forward strand.
AATTATTATTCGGCAAAGGACGGACATACGGACTTGAATTATTCCTGAAGAAAAAATTCGGGCGGTTCAATGGCTGGATAGGATACACATTAGCCAGTAGCCAAAAAAAGATAGCCAAAATAAACGATGGTAAATGGTACGCAGCCAATCAAGACCGCACACACGACCTGTCGGTCGTTGGCTTATATGATTTAAATAAGAAATGGGCGCTGTCTGCCGCATGGGTATTTGCATCGGGAAATCCAATGACTTTTCCCACGGGAAAATATGTTGTGGACGGACATGTCATTTATTATTACGAAGGACGGAATTCTTACAGGGCGCCATCTTTTCATCGCCTTGACCTGGGTGCTATCTGCACTCTGAAAAAAACAAAGCGTTATACTTCCGAACTTGCATTCAGTATATATAATGCCTATGGACGTAAAAATCCATATATGTATGGATTCAGGCAGAAAAAAGGCGACCCTGCAACGTCGGAAGCCTACATGATCTACCTGTTTAGTGTTATCCCATCTATCTCGTGGAATTTCAAATTCTGAAAAAATGGCAAATAAACTGTGGATAATTATACTGTTGCTCTCATTCATTTCCTGCGAAGAAGTGGTTAATATAGACTTGAAAGAATCAGAGCCAAAGATCGTAATAGATGCCAATATTACGGATAGTTCCCCATGCTTCATCATTTTAACCGAATCACAAGGATTTAACAATAATAAACCTTCCAAGCGGATCAGTGGGGCTACGATAGAGCTGTATGACGGCAGAGGCAACAAAGAAACGGTAAAGGAAACCAAAGAAAAAGGCATCTACATGTCCCTGATGACAGGCAGAACAGGCGGAACATATACTCTTAATGTTTCCATCGGGGGAGAGAAATATGAGGCGAAAGCCACAATACCTGAAGCCGTCCCGGTCGACAGCCTGTATATCTACAACATAAGGATAGGCAAAGACGACTGGTATTCTCCATGCATTATATTTCAAGACCCTGCCCGTGAAAAAAACTACTACTATACAATGATGTATGTAAACGGAACTATGATGAGATCCATTTATCTGAATGATGATGAATTCAGAAACGGGCTGGTAGTAGAACGTATTCTTTACTTCGATAAAGAAGACAACGACGATGAAAAACTTAAGATCGGAGATCACGTACGGGTAGAAATGCAGACCTTAGATAAAGGTATGTATACCTTTTACAGGTCATTGCATTCCGTGGCTGCCGGAGGGGCGACCAATCCGCTTACCAACTTTACAGGCGAAGCATTAGGTTGTTTCAAAGCTTACGGAGCCAGTTATAAAGAAATTACAATAAGCAAAGGTCATATCTACACCAAATAATGCGTATATTTGTAGAATAATATCAGAATAAAAGCGAAATGTTTAAATTTCTAGGATTATTACTGCTTACCGTAATCTCTGCATTTCTCATTCTGGGTGTATTCCTGGGAAGGGTAATAAGGACGTTTGGGCCAACAGATAAAACAAAAGGTAATAATCGCAAAAACAATAATAATCACACGCCGGATCCTCCTCAAAAAAAATTCCCGAAAAACGAAGGAGAATATGTTAGCTACGAGGAAATGGAAGACGAAGAATAGTTTATTGCAGATGAAGTATATAATGTTTTATTAAATATAAACTCTGATGAAATCTATTATATCGATAAAATCTATTGATTACTAGACCAGAACGTATATAATTTTCTTCGTCTTAAAGTATTCTTCCTCAAAGTACATTGACAAATCATCAGCTTCTGCCAATTTTTTGAAAGGAGCCATCTCACTATCAAGGTTACCGCCTTTCAGGCAAATAATTCCATTGGGAAGAGCATTATGTTGCTCTTTGGAAATGTTTTTCTTTACAATTTTGACCAAGTCGGGCAAAGGCATAACAGCGCGACTGACAACGAAGTCGAACTTGCCTTTTTCTTCCTCTGCCCGGCAATGACGAAATTGAATGTTCTTTAACCCGACAGCATCAGACACTTCCGTGGCTACTTTTATCTTTTTGCCAATACTGTCTACTAAAAGAAATTCGCATTTCGGGAAAAGAATAGCGAGAGGCACACCCGGAAAACCGCCACCGGTGCCGGCATCCATAACTTTAGTACCATCCGTAAATTGAATCAACTTAGCAATGGCCAACGAATGGAGCACATGATGTAAATAAAGGTTCTCTATATCCTTACGTGAAATCACATTTATTTTCGAGTTCCAGTCCACATAAAGATCATATAGCGCTGCAAATTGCTTTTTCTGCTCTTCACTGATATTTGGAAAATACTTAAGGATTATATCCATTATTGCTTGAATAAAAACGAAATAGGAGAATCAGGTTTAAGGATTGCCGATAATTCTTCAAAAGAGAAGGGAACTTCTATTTTTCCTAACGAAGGCGCCGAATATTCTCCTTGGTTGAAAATATAGGCCAGGCCATTATCATCCAGATAAAAGTTGTTATTGGATGTTATGTCCTCTATTCCCCAATAACCAAATTCAAGCAACTCTTCTGCTTTTTTTACATTATTCTGATCTACAATTTTATTTGTCAGCATGGCATTTAATACCCCCTTATAGTCGGGAATAAATATATCCTGTTCTGTAACTACATTGCCTGTTTTCAGATCTAATACTACGTTTTTATACAGGGTCGACGAATTGGCCCCGCCCTTATAATCCATCGTAGATACCTGGTAAGAAAGGAGCTTATTCTTATCATACAGCACCTTCGATTCTATCGATTTATAGAAAGAGTAATAATCCTCTGTCTCATCCGATTCTACCCAATCCGGAAATTGGACTTTCGCCTCATCTATGTAGTTTTTAATATAATCTGCCGCATACTTCTCTACCGCGCTGTCAGGACTTAACGATTCGTAGCTTTCATCCTCAAGAATAGCATAATTCAGTTCGCGCCGGATTTTAGATAAAACTTCAGCGTCGGAATATTTCACAGGAAAAATGTACTTAACTTTTACAGTACACGACGGTTTTGTGGAATCGTTATCCATATGATATATTCTCGATACAGACAGTGAATCGTAAGTCACTTCATTTGGCGAATCCGTTTTTTTTGTATCACAAGACAAAAAAGCTCCGGTCATAATGCCTGATAAAATAATTCGTGTAAAAATAGCTTTCATCTTCATTAATCATCAAAGTGCAACATCCTGCAAATATAGAGGATTAAAAGTTAAAAAAATCATTTTTAATATAAGATTTAAACAGCCAAAATATTACTATCTGATAATCAGACGGTAATCATTCAACTCTGATTCTTAACTTTTTACTAGACCAGAAATTTTAAGTCTGCCGCGGGTCGCACAGTAAAGCACACGACGCAGCTAAAGCGCCACAAGAATAAAAAAGCGCTATAACACCTCCGTATACCCCCGCCGGTGGCAGGGCTGTTAAGTTCTGATTTTAAACACAGAGTAAAAGGAGTAAGAGGAGTTCTTTATTTCATTATTTTTCAGGATAATATGAAATACTGTTTT
>JAISES010000104.1 GCA_031263965.1 Prevotella sp.
ACTTCTTAGCAATTTTTTTATGCTCTTTTCAGCGTATTTTCCCCTTTTTACTTTTGGTTTAGCCCGCTAAACCTGCAAGCAAAAAGAACAAAATCCATCTGAAAATATCTATAAAAAAATTTGCTATAAAATTCAAACAGGCTCTTAGAAGAACTCAAAATATAATAATTTAACACTCGAAAACTTAAAAAAAGCTATTTGGAATCTTATATTTTTGGATTTCATTATATAAAGTGCTACTTTTGAAGACCAAATAGAAGACAATAAGTAGCAGTAATTAGAATGACTCGATTAAAAAAACTATGGGCTCAAACAAGGCTCCTATTCCGTTTAATTAAAACGGACAGGGATTCTGTCATAAAAGAGTATTTAGAAAGAGCAAGATAATTGTTTTTTTTAGAAATTCCTTTCTTAAATTTGTCCCCAAAATACAATATGTGAATTTCTGAAACATTTTTGTTTCCCTGTGCGCAGACAGCCTTACAGACCTCTATTATTTCTTGAAATAGTGTTGGGGATAGGCAATATTGTATTCTTATCTATCATTATCCCGAACTTAGAAACTGTTTAAATTTTAGCGAAAAATATTATTATAGGATTTGACAATATATCAATAAATATTTAAATTGAAGTCATCTTGACTTTTTATAATTCAGCACTTTTGTCATCCTGAGGAACGAAGGATCTCAGTCTTCCCTCAAAAGGCATTAATTCACTAATATATAGCATTATATCTTAGGAAGCACTTGTGTAAATCTGCAATAATTCGCATCTTTAAATATTAATTCATGCAGATTTTTTATGCTAAAACCGACAATAAGTGACTCTCAAAGGGGTTTGTTTTTTCTCTCTTGGCGATAGTTTGGATCAGAGATATCCTCTCTACATTGATATATAAAAAGCGAGACTGTCCCACCATTTTTGGGGCAGCCTCGTTTCTTTATACAACAACGATTATCACTTTGTAGCCTTCTCTAATTCTATCGTCTTTACAATTTCCTCTCCTATTCCGATTCTGTAACCTTGGGATGAATACAAGATCCCCCCATTTGTCGAAAGATAAATCATCAATGGAAAATTATTGGAAAATTCAATCTGTAATGCATTTGCGACTGTATTCAGCAAGACCCTGTTATCATCTATCATCCACAGTGATTGTTTTGGTAAGCCTTTGAAAACAGACGAATCAAATGCCGGACTTAATTTATCATCAGGAACCGCAAAGAGGATACCTCCATCCCATTTTTCAATAAACTGTTGCTCTGCCGGTAAATCCTGAAGAATATGCTTAGTGGGTTCTTTGTCCGGATCGGCAAAACAAATCACAAGCCCTTTTTTATTGGTTAATTCCTTAATCGTCTTCTTCGATCCGTCTTTCAGCGAAACAATTGTGTTCGGATCGACAATTCCCTGAACCTGGATACCCGTCTCTACTTTTGGCAATTTGATATCCAACGGCTTCGTTTCATTATCCTTCACCGTAAAGTATCGGGTATTGACAGTTACCGAACCATCATTAGCGCGAGTACCTGTTGTCAGGCGATAATATCCTGCATCGACAGAAACTTTAGCAGGAAAGTCTTTTATCCGACCTTCGTAATCAAGAGTTACAAAATTGCCGCTATCGAAACGCGCTAAGGTATAATGTGCAGAATACCCGGGTTTTACGATATTCTCTTTTACATTATTGAATACAACCGTACCCTTCGGTTTTTCTTCACCTTGCTTATCAAAGAAAACATCCGCCCATGTATCGCTTTCAGCCTTTAGATACTGTGGACGTCCTGTTGCCGGATCGATACGGGATATGATATCCATCGAACGGCACAATGCCACAAAGAATATATTCCTCGATTGACTGTCAGCCATCTTCAGTTCATAAACACCCTGTGGCGAGACCGGACACCTGAAATAGTTCTGATCATTATCTAATTTTATACTATCACGCACATAACTGATAACCTGCTGAACATCTCTTCCGGATTTATTTATAAAATCCACGGAAAAGTTCTTCTTAAAGAAACTACGCCACGGACGGATCAGCTCCAGAGCTATACGCGGGGATAAGACATTCTGTGCATACATGGTCTCCCATTCCGTTATAGCATTAAAGTTTACCCCATCTCCAAATGACAAATGATCTGACAAATATGCTGCCGGAGTATCCCTCAAGTCTTTATCTTTAAGGGATGACATGAACGGATACAAAAAGGCATTGTTTTTCCGGGCGGCAAGAAAAGCTGATATTTCTCTCCAGTTTCCCTGAGACCGGAAAAGCAAATCCCATGTTTTGCCGGAGTCCAACCCATTATCTTCCGCAAATTTCCGGGCATCGGTTTCTGTTATGAATGTAGACATATAAGCATTCCTTACCGAATCTTCATAGGCCAAACGCTTCGCATTTCCGGTTATTTTTTCGGCAGAAAGTTCTTTAACTGTTTGTTCGGCAGGAGCCTGCATAACAAAAGTTTCTTCTAAATCGCTTCCTTGCTTATCTTGAAGATGGATAACTACTCCGGCATCCTTTGGCGACGATTTTATATATCCGTACACATCCCCTTTATTTGCCCAGACAAACAGGTCGCCCATTCCGGAAACAATGGAAGCCATACCTTCGGAATCTGTTGTAGCAGTGGCAACAGGATAAAACTCCGCGTAATTATAAACATTGAATTTCACAGTCGCGCCTTCTACGGCAACTCCCTTTTCATCGACTACTTTTACTTTCACGTTGCGTGTCTCCGTGTAGTTATCAAGCAGGTTGATGATAGAATACAGTTCTGTCTGCACATTCTTTTCCTCCGGTCCGTTATACAACCCGAAAACATTCGTATGCACCATCATTGCACGCTTTACAGGAGCGGAGAACCATGCCGCATCGAGTTCCGGCTCAGGTTCACAAGCCCCGATATAGTGCCATTTACCGTCCACCCATGCTTCTACCCAAGCATGATTATCATCGGTGTGAACCCATCGGGGGGTATAACATTGGCGGGCGGGTATGCCTACCGCACGCAATGCAGTTGTTGTAAATGTAGATTCTTCGCCACAACGTCCCCATGAAGTTTTAACCAACGCAAGCGGAGAAGATGTGCGGCCGTCCGTACCGCGATACGTAACTTTTTCGTGGCACCAGTGATTCACTTCCAGTACAGCCTGTTCCATGGTAAGACCTTTCACCCTGTCTTTCAGTTCTTCAAAAAAGACCTGGCGGGCTGTATCGAGATTCTCATTATTTACACGGTAAGCCAGAACAAAATGCCGGAATATGTCATCAGGGATTTTCTTCCCCCAATCGAAATACTCACGGGCATTAAATGCAGCATCCACCTGGCCCAGAAAGTAATCGCCGCTATAATCGGCTAAATCAGAAAGGGGCATGTAAGCATAAAGAAATTCGAG
>JAISES010000107.1 GCA_031263965.1 Prevotella sp.
ACTTCTTAGCAATTTTTTTATGCTCTTTTCAGCGTATTTTATCCTTTTTACTTTTGGTTTAGCCCGCTAAACCTGCAAGCAAAAAGAACAAAATCCATCTGAAAATACCTATAAAAAAATTTGCTATAAAATTCAAACAGTTTCTTAAAAATTGGGCAAAATCTAATTTCGTATTCCGACCTGCTCCTTCTGCAATATTTGCTGGAATAGATGTAGCCGATCTTCTTAACTGAGAAGTTAAACTATATGTTTCCTCTCTTGGGAAAGACGTTGTGATTCTGTATATACCCAAAGTTAAAGAATGAGCTTTCTCCCATACTTTCAATTTCTTATAATCCTGCATCATTTAAAACTTAAAACTCAAAACGCGCTGGCCTTCAACTTCAAGCCTTCAGTTTCATCCAGTCCGAAAATCAGGTTCATATTATGGACAGCTTGCCCCGATGCGCCTTTTACAAGATTATCTATACATGAAAGAATCAACAATTTATTTCCATGCTTCTCCAGATGAATCGCGCATTTGTTGGTATTAACGACCTGTTTCAAGTCAATATTTTTGCCGGACACTGTTACAAAAGGACTATCCTTATAGAACTCCTGATAAAGTTTTTCCGCATCTTCCAATGTACCGGCATAGTTCAAATAAGCAGAAGCAAAAATGCCACGTGTGAAATTTCCGCGAACAGGTATAAAATTAATATCCTGAGAGAAATCGTTTTGCAACTGAACTAACGATTCGGTTATTTCTTGCAGATGTTGGTGTTCGAAAGCTTTATAGACAGAGATATTATTCTCACGCCAACTAAAATGAGACGTAGATGAAGGTTTTACCCCCGCTCCGGTAGATCCGGTAATAGCATTCACATGAATTTCGTCTTTCAGCAAACCTGCCTTTGCCAATGGAAGCAATCCTAGCTGGATCGTTGTAGCAAAACATCCCGGATTGGCTACATAAGAAGATTTTTTTATCTCTTCCTTATTGAGTTCCGGTAGTCCGTAAACGAACTTATTTCCTTCGACTTTATGGCGGTAATCGGTCGATAAGTCCACAATTTTCAGATGTGCCGGCACATCATTGGCTTCCAAAAACTTCTTTGTATCGCCATGAGCCGTACAGAAAAACAATACGTCTATTTTATCGTAAGGCAATTGACCGGTAAAATGCATATCCGTATCGCCAAACAATCCGCTATGAACATCGGTCAATTTATTACCCGCATTGCTGCTGCTATTAACGAATACCAGTTCTACCCGAGGATGATTGAGTAATATTCTTATCAATTCTCCGGCAGTGTAGCCTGCCCCGCCTATTATTCCCGCTTTAATAATCATTTTTTACTTACCTTTAAACACGGAGTACCCAGAGTTTATTTCACAGAGTACCACGGAGTTTTTACAATATATATCTTTTTATTCCGTTCTTAAGGGACGCAACATTGAAATTCATTAAAAATCCAATTTTGCATCCGGACAGCTTTAAATAAGTCAAAACTTGGGCCGTATGAACATCTGTAAGTAATTCAACGGCCTTCAACTCCAGAATAACCTTATTCTCGATTAATAAATCAATCCGGTAAGCAATATCAATCGATATATTGCCTTTATATATAAGAGGTAATTCTTTTTGTTTCTCTACAAATAAACCGTTTTCCCGTAATTCATAAAATAAACATTCCTCATATGTTTTTTCTAACAATCCGGGACCAAGTTCACTATGAACAGTATATGCACACGCTAAAATTCTCTGGGTGAGTTCCTTTTCTACTAACATAATTTACACCGTGTTACTCTGTGAAATAAACTCCGGATACTCCGTGTTTAATTATAATGTGTTAAATAATTATTCCTTTCCGTTTTTCTTTTGCACGCTATGGAATATCTTGGCCGGAACACCGTATATTTTGGTAAATCCTTTGGCATCGTCCGCCGTCCAGGCCTTGTTCACTTCGCCATACTCGCCGAAATCAGCTTTCATCAGGTCAAAATCACTTTCCACGCCAACAAGGGTATAATGGTAAGGTTTCAATTCAACAATGACCTTTCCGGTAACATTATCCTGCGAGCTAACAAGGAATGCTTCGATGTCGCGCATCACAGGCTCAAGATACTGGGCTTCGTGCAAGAACATCCCGTACCAATTGCCCACTTGGTCTTTCCAGTATTGCTGCCATTTGGTAAGCGTATGCTTTTCGAGCATCTTATGTGCATTGATAATCACAAGCGGCGCAGCGGCTTCAAACCCGACACGTCCCTTGATACCGATAATAGTATCGCCGATATGCATGTCGCGGCCTATGGCATAAGCCGATGCTATTTCTTCTATTTTCTGAATAGCTTTTACTTTATCGGAATATTTTTCTCCGTTCACAGCAGCTATTTCGCCCTGTTCGAAGTCGATAGCCAACGTTTCCGAACCTTGCTTTTTCAATTGAGAAGGATAAGCCTCTTCGGGAAGTGTCATTTCTGATTTCAGGGTTTCCTTACCTCCGATACTTGTACCCCAAAGACCTTTGTTGATAGAATATTCCATCTTAGTAAAATCGGCTTCGTAGCCATGCTCTTTCAGGTAATTTATCTCGTATTCGCGGGTAAGAATCATATCACGCGTGGGTGTGATGATCTCAATGCCCGGAGCAAGCACATCAAATGTAAGATCGAAACGAACCTGGTCGTTCCCTGCTCCCGTACTGCCATGAGCCACGGCATCGGCTCCAATTTCCTTCGCATAATTGATAATGGCTATTGCCTGAAAAATACGTTCGGAACTTACTGAAATGGGATAAGTGCCATTGCGAAGCACATTACCGAAGATCATATATTTAATGCTCTTTCTGTAATATTCTTGTGTAATATCTAAGCTAACATGCTTTACAGCGCCCAGCCTATATGCTTTTTCTTCTATTATTTTCAGCTCTTCGGGGGTAAAACCGCCCGTATTGGCTATCGCTGTGTAAACATCATATCCCATATCCTCAGACAGATACTTGGCACAAAACGATGTGTCCAATCCTCCGCTGAATGCTAAAACAACTTTCTTTTTCATTTCTTCAATTGCTTTTTTATGTCTTTTATTAAGTCTTTTACTTCTTTCTTATCTTTCTGCTTTTCAGGATCGAAAAGCATAGCTGTACATATGCAGTATCTCCTGTCGGTACGTGTAAGCACATCATAATTGACGCAGCCTTGACACCCCCGCCAAAATGCTTCATCATCAGTCAATTGGGCAAATGTAACCGGCATATATCCCAGTTCGGTATTTATTTTCATTACCGCAGCTCCGGAAGTCAGGCCAAAAACTTTGGCATCGGGAAACATGGCTCTGGCCAGAGAGAAAGCATGCTGCTTGATCTTTTTAGCCAATCCGTGTTGCCTGAACTTATCTACGACTATCAGCCCCGAATTAGCTACGTATTGTTTATTGCCCCACGACTCGATGTAACAAAATCCGGCAAATTCGCGTCCGACAAGAGAAATAATAGCCTTCCCTTCTTTTATTTTCAGTTCAAGATATTCCGGCGAACGCTTCGCGATTCCCGTACCACGTACTTTTGCCGCAGCTTCTATTGTATCCAGTATAGTGTGTACGTATTTTAAATGGCCTTCGTTTGCTATTTGTATAGTCAGTTGATCTTGCTGCTCCATTGGCTTATCCAATACAAGTTCATTTGTATTCATTTAATTTCTAATCTATTGAATGTTCGGTATAAATGTTGAAAGTGAAGCCTTCACCTCCTCTTTGTTAATATTCTCCCTCGGTATAAGTAAAATAGTATCATCGCCGGCCACAGTCCCCAAAATAGAATGAGCCGCCCTGCTGTCTATTTCGCCTGCTATAGCCATCGCATACCCCGGTCGTGTCTTTACAACTGCCAGTTGACCTGAGAATTCGATGCTGACAAAACCAAATGATGAGACCGGAATATCTTCCTGTATATTCTGCGTTACGCCGGATAATTGGTAGGCATAATTACCTTTTATTGTCGGCACTTTTATTATTTTCAATTCTTTAATATCGCGCGACAAGGTTGCTTGTGTCAGATCGAATCCTCTATCTGCCAATATTTTCAAAAGCATCTCCTGGCTGGCAACTTCATCCGATTGCAGTATTTCCTTTATTATTTTATGTCTATACTTTTTAGTCATGTGTGTATAAATATGCAAAAACAATGCAAAAACCATGCAAAATTATACATTATTTTGTATATTATAAAATATTATGCATATAAAAACAAGGAGATCGGGTTTCTTTAAGAATTCAATAAAAATTAATGACGTATCCGGTTGTCAGTTTCTCGCGTCATTGCGAGGGTTTACCCGAAGCAATACGGTTGTATTTTTTCGGGCAGTCACAAAGGACTGCCCCTACCGCTAACCGCCCAATTTTCGGATTGCTTCGCCCTTCAGGCTCGCAATGACACGAGAAAACGAGTATAAAAAAATTGCTGAGAAGTCTTTTTCTGATCCTATAATATATAAATTACATAATTAAATTACACAAACAATTATTATCTTTGTACCCACAATAAATCTATACATTTATGGGTCGCAAGGTAAAACAGTTAAAGAATTACACAACCGAACAGGTTGA
>JAISES010000160.1 GCA_031263965.1 Prevotella sp.
CTGTGCGGATTTTGCCCGAAAGGTTTACGGTCTGGCTTCTCTATTACTTCCTGTTCAATACATTGATTTATGTCAATATGTATCTGTTGGTTCCCCGGCTGCTTCTAAAAGGACGGACACGGCTCTATCTCTTATCTTCATTTTTGCTTATTTTCGGCATAATGGCGGGTATAGCCGTACTTGGAAGTATGATGGGAGAAAACGATAGCAGGGTTAGTGCTACTTCCGCACCTGCAATAATAGCCATAGCCTCGTCGTTTACATCACTGTCTCTTCTTATCGTAGGTTTGACTGCCCTCCAACTACTTAAATACCGTACCGAAAACGAGGAAAAGATCAATGCGCTTGAAAATGTAACAATGAAGATAGAACTGTCGAATCTTCAAAACCAAATAAACCCGCATTTCCTGTTCAATATGCTAAATAATGCCAATATCATGGTCAGCGAGAATGCCGCTGAATCATCCTATATTTTGTCTAAATTGAAAACACTATTGCGGTATCAGGTAGATGAAGGCTCAAAAGAAACGGTAAAATTGAAAGGTGATTTAACCTTTATTGAAGACTACCTCGAACTTGAAAAGATGCGCCGCGACCGCTTCACTTATACAATACAATCGGATGGAAATACCGGCATCACTATACCTCCCCTGCTATTCATACCGTTTATTGAAAATGCAGTCAAGCATAATCCCGAGAACGATTCGTATGTAAAAATTATGTTCCTGATTACAGGAGGTAAGTTACACTTTGAATGTGAAAACCCTAAAGCCAAATTGCCCCATACGAAAAAAGAGGGAGGAATAGGCTTGGTCAATATAAGGAAGAGGCTGGACTTGTTATTTGCAAATAATTACATGCTTATGCTTAAAGATGAAGAAGAAGTTTATACCGTAAAAATGGAATTAAGAATATGAGATGCATTATTGTAGACGATGAACCTATCGCACGCAGGGGAATAGAAAAACTGGCTGAAAATATCCCTTCCCTTCAGATGTTGGGAAGTTTTGAAAATGCGGATGCTGCCGCTAAATTCATGGATACCTCTCCGGCTGATCTGATATTTCTGGATATTCAGATGCCCGGCATTAACGGGATTGAGTATGCCAAAAGCATCCCCAAAACGACACTGGTTATATTTACGACAGCATTTGCCGAATTTGCAATCGATAGCTACGAAGTAGATGCGGTTGATTATCTTGTCAAGCCTATAAAACCAAAACGATTCAATAAGGCTGTCGAGAAAGCTATCAGCTATCATGACCTGTTAATTTCCGAATCGAAAAATACAAATGTAGAACAGGTTGAAAGTGATTTTATTTTCATTAAGTCCGACCGCCGATTCTTCAAGGTAGATTTTAGGAACATCCTGTTTATTGAAGGACTTAAAGACTATGTGGTTATTCAGACGGATGACGGAAGGTTAATTACTCACATGAATCTGAAAACTATTCACGAATTACTGCCCCCGAATAAATTTCTAAGGGCTAACCGTTCTTATATTGTGAATAGAGATCGCATTAACTCTTTCAGCAACAATGATGTTTTTATTGCCAATTACGAAATAGGAATAAGCAACTTTTACAGGACTTCGTTTTTTGAAGAACTAACAGGAAATAAATAAGCCAATCTCTTCAGGTGAAAGTATCTGATAAATAACATCACTTAATCATTCTTATAGAAATCCGTAAAAGGACAAAATTAATGCGTAACTTTGCACCTGTAACATCAAATCAAATATAAATATGTTTTCAGGTATAGTTGAAGAAGCGGCAACAGTAGTTTCGCTGTGCAAAGAAGCAGAAAATCTGCATCTGACAATGAAATGTTCATTCGCTCACGAATTGAAAATAGACCAAAGTGTATCGCATAACGGGGTATGCTTAACTGTGGTAAACATAGACGAAGACAAATATACCGTAACAGCGATAAAGGAGACCCTTGAATGCTCAAACCTCGGATTGCTGCAAGTAGGCGACAAAGTTAATCTCGAACGCAGTATGTTGATGAACGGACGCCTCGACGGACACATTGTACAAGGCCATGTAGACCGGACAGCCAAATGTGTGGAGATCCGCGAAGCTGACGGTAGCTGGTATTTTAAATTTGAATACAGGTTTGACCCTGAAATGGCAAAAAAAGGATACCTGACCGTAGATAAAGGTTCGGTTACGGTGAACGGCGTCAGTCTTACCGTAGTTGCCCCTACAAACAACACATTCGAAGTGGCTATTATCCCATACACATACGGGCATACAAACTTCCATCAGATAAAGACAGGAAGTGTAGTGAATATTGAGTTCGATATTATTGGCAAATACATCAGCCGTATCACCCGGCTTTAATTCTATGGAAAAAGATTTTTACGAAATAGTAAAAAGACGGCAAAGTACCCGGGCATACGATACTGCCCGTGGTGTAGACCGTGAGGTTATAGCGCGCATACTGGAGGCTGCACGCCTGGCTCCGTCGGCATGCAATGCGCAACCCTGGCACTTTATCGTGGTAGACGAACCCGAATTGAAAAATAAAGTGGCCGACGCTGCATCTGCCCGCTTATTGGGAATGAACCACTTTACGAAACAAGCTCCTGTACATATTATCGTCGTCGAAGAAAAAGTTAATATCAGTTCGGGTATAGGCGGAATAGTTAAAGATAAACACTTTGCTTTTCTCGATATCGGTATTGCGGCTACACATATTTGTCTGGCAGCCGAAGCCGAAGGACTGGGTAGCTGCATACTTGGATGGTTTGCCGAATCGAAAATGAAAAAGCTTTTAAATATCCCCGACAACCGACGGGTAGTACTGGATATAATTATCGGATATCCGGCTCAGCCTATACGCGAAAAGAAACGTAAATCTATAGAAGAAGTTGTATCATACAACACCTATAAATAGTATGGAATATATGCGAACAAACATTCCTGATTAGAAACAGTTTCTTATATTTGTATTTCACTTAAGAGTTAATAAAAATTATGGAAATTAAAGGAAGATTCGATCATTTTAATATCAACGTTACCGATCTGGACAAAAGTATTGCATTCTACTACAAAGCTTTAGGCTTGAAAGAAGTCAGACGTAAAGAATCGTCCAACGGTTCTTTCATACTTGTTTATCTTGGCGATGGAGTAACACCTTTCTCCCTGGAATTGACTTGGTTAAAGGATCATCCACAGCCTTATGGACTAGGCGAAAACGAGAGTCACTTATGTATCAGGGTAGATGGTGACTATGACAAGATCAGGGAGTTCCACCGAGAAATGGGATGTATCTGTTACGAAAATCACGACATGGGCCTCTATTTCATCAACGATCCCGATGATTATTGGATTGAAGTATTGCGTCTGAAACGATAATATACTACCCATTTGATAATTATGGTAAAAAAGATAATATAAAATATGATAGATTCTTTCGTTTTTATTTAACGGATATACTTTTATATTATCTTTGTACTATTATCATTCATATAGAATATGGACATATTTCTTTCGGTACTCGTTACTTTCTTTTTTGTTTTTCTAAACGGTTTTTTTGTCTCGGCTGAGTTCGCTATTGTCAAAGTAAGATCTTCTCAATTAGAACTAAAGGCTCAGGCCGGAAGTAAAGCTGCAATATTATCTAAACATATTGTCACGCATTTAGATTCATATCTGGCTGCAACACAATTTGGTATCACACTATCAAGTCTGGCATTGGGATGGATAGGCGAACCGGTGGTCTCTAAAATAATAAGGGATGCTTTAGGTCTGTTCGACCTGACAATCTCCCCCTCTCTCCTTTCTACCATATCTTTGATTTCCGCATTTGCAATTATCACCATACTACATATTGTATTAGGTGAACTCGCTCCAAAATCGTTAGCCATACAACGCTCCGAGCAAACCACGATGGCTGTAGCCTATCCGCTGCATGGTTTCTATTGGATTTGCCGGCCATTTATATGGGTATTGAACGGAGTCGCCAATTTTGTAATAAAAGCAATCGGCTTGCATGTTGTTTCGGAGCAGGAAGTGTACAGTAGCGACGAGTTACGCTATTTGGTCGATCAGGCAAAAGAAAGCGGAACAGTAGACAGTACCGAATTTGATATTATACAAAATGCTTTTGATTTTTCGGAACGCACAGCCCGTCAGATTATGGTGCCGCGCACACAGGTTGTAGCTATAGATGCCAACGACTATGATGAAAAAACACTTGAGTTTGTTATAGAAGAAGGTTATTCACGTATTCCGTGTTACGAAGACAGTATCGATAACGTGACCGGAGTCGTCCACCTCAAAGATATTCTGAAAAAAATGCGCGTCAGCGGATCGGTAGATATACGCTCTATCGTCCGTCCTGTTTCCTTTACTCCTGAGACAAAACGTATCGGCCAGCTACTTAAAGAGTTTCAGGTAAAACATCAGCAAATAGCAATGGTGTTGAACGAATACGGAGGAGTAGAAGGCATTATCACAATGGAAGATATACTCGAAGAACTTGTAGGCGAAATACAAGACGAATACGATAACGAAATCCCATTTGTAGAGCAAACCGGGGAAAATATTTATTCGGTAATAGCAACCGCTGCCATATCCGATATAAATGATGAATTGCCGCATCCTATCGACAAAGATAAACAATATGATACTTTGGCCGGATACCTGATCGATAAATTCGGACGGATACCGAATACCCACGATAAACTGGAAGCTGAAGATTATCAATTTACAGTTCTGAAAAAGAATAAAACATCTATTGTAGTTGTACAGCTAAAGGATCTGATACCTACCGGAAATGAGGAGGATGAACCTAAAACCGGTCAGATTTAATTAGGAATGGATTTTAAACTTCAATATACCGATGGCCTGTCAAAAGCCCGTGCGGGGCTTATTACAACAGACCACGGACAAATAGAAACCCCGATCTTTATGCCGGTGGGGACGCAAGGGGCTGTAAAAGCCGTCCACATGACCGAGCTGGAGAATGATATAAAAGCCCGGATTATTCTGGGAAATACCTATCATCTATATTTGCGCCCCGGACTGGAAATCCTGCAACAAGCCGGAGGCCTCCATAAATTTAACAGTTGGGATAAACCCATATTGACTGACAGTGGCGGATTCCAGGTATTTTCTCTGGCCGGAAATCGTAAACTAACGGAAGAGGGTGCAATATTCCGATCACATATCGATGGATCAAAACACATCTTCACACCGGAATCGGTGATGGATATAGAACGCGCCATAGGCGCCGATATAATGATGGCCTTTGATGAATGCACACCGGGCAATGCCGATTATGCATACGCGAAAAAATCGTTAGACCTGACAGAAAGATGGCTTGACCGATGCATTAAACGATTCGGCGAAACAGAGTGCCAATATGGCTATAAACAAGCCCTATTCCCTATTGTACAGGGGTGCGTCTATCCCGATCTTCGAATAAGAGCTGCCGAAAATGCAGCATCAAAAGGCGCAGACGGCAATGCTATCGGAGGTCTCGCTGTAGGCGAACCTACCGGAAAGATGTATGAAATGATAGAAGTCGTGAACGAAATACTGCCTACTGGCAAGCCCCGCTACCTGATGGGAGTAGGTACTCCGGCTAATATACTGGAAGCCATAGAACGCGGGGTAGACATGTTCGACTGTATCATGCCTACCCGCAACGGACGGAATGGGCAACTATTCACACGGGACGGAATAATGAATATGCGGAACAAAAAATGGGCTGATGATTTTTCTCCGATAGAAGAAAACGGGGCTTCATATGTTGATACTTTATATACAAAAGCATATCTTCGTCATCTGTTTATTACGAATGAAATACTGGCATTGCAAATAGCATCGGTCCATAATCTGGCGTTCTATCTATGGCTGGTAAAGGAAGCCCGACGGCACATTATTGCCGGAGACTTTACGATATGGAAGAGAGGTATGGTTGAAAACGTGTCAGGACGATTATAATTCAGGATGAATATGAAAATACTGTCGATACTGGATAAGTACATCATAAAGAAATTTTTGGGAACATATATATTCTCAATCATACTTATCATATCCATATCGGTAGTGTTCGACATCAACGAGCGCCTCGATAAATTCCTGACTAACAATGCGCCATTAAAAGCTATAGTATTTGAGTATTACCTGAATTTTATTCCTTACTATACGAACCTGTTCAGCGCTTTGTTTGTATTCATTGCCGTAATATTCTTTACGTCAAAATTAGCAGACAACTCTGAAATTATAGCAATATTGTCTAACGGGATGAGTTTTAAACGCCTGATGAAACCCTATATGATTTCGGCAGGAATTATAGCGATTGCTTCTTTCTTTCTGAGTAGCTTCATCATCCCTCCTGCCAATAATACCCGGATTAAATTTCAAAATAAATATATAAAAAACAAGGAGGTTGTTTCTGCAACCCAGATACAAATGCGCATAGATGATGGCGTAATATTGTACATAGAGAGCTATAGGAATCAAACCAAGCAGGGTAGTAACCTGTCGCTTGATAAATTTGAAGGCAAAGAATTAAAATCGCGCCTCACGGCGAAGAGTATCGAATACGATTCGGGTTATCACTGGGTATTGAAAAACTATAATATACGCGAGTTCAAAGGGATGAAAGAAGTTATCACCAATGGTACCAGCCTGGATACTACATTAAATGTTGTCCCAAGCGACTTTCTGGTTTCGGTAAACGACTTCGAACAAATGACCACACCTCAACTATACAAATATATTGAAAGGCAAAGATCTAAAGGAATTGCCAGTGTCGGAAATGTGAGTATTACACAATTCGAGATAGAATTTCACAAACGCTTTGCTTCCATGTTTTCGGCATTTATACTGACTATCATAGGAGCATCTTTATCTGCGAGGAAAATAAAAGGGGGTATGGGGCTTAACATAGGAATAGGACTGGCTCTGAGCGTAACATATATCATGTTTCAAACCGTCAGTTCCTCATTTGCCATCTCAGGAACAATGCCGGCATGGTTGGCTGTATGGGTCCCCAATATAGTCTTTATATTTATTGCAGCATACCTCTATACTAAAGCTCCAAATTAATCCCCTCGATTTACAGCTGTTATATCTACTTAAAAAACATACTTAACCTTGAAACGGGTAAAACATCGTTTCGGATTGGTAAAAACAGATGGTCAATTGATTTCAGGAAATCCCTAATCGGGCATATAGCCAAGGTCTTCCCGTTCAATGAAACCGCCCGCTACTAATAATTCTACCGCCCGCTGATAATCGCCCGACATAACCTGTAATCTGGCAGAGCCGCCCTCTGTAGTGGAAATGCTCAGATACTCCCTGTTTATCACACATTCGATACCATTGTCAAGCAAATAGGATTCGGCAACAGCCAGATCTGTTTCGAAATCCGATGATTTTACAGTTTTAAGCTCATCCATAATATTGTCCTTTAAAATTAATTCGCATATAAATATAAGCAAAACATTCTTATTAACTGATGTACGCAACACCGAAAAATAGTATCATTCCATATTCTTATTCTTTTTTCTGCGCGCAATCGAAGATTGCTTGCGTTCCTTTTGCCTTAAGCAACAAAAGGAACCAAAAATGCTTTATGCGCCCGCTTTGACTTTCTCTTTCGCGTCATTGCGAGGGTTTACCCGAAGCAATCCGGCTGTATCTTTTCGGGCAGTCACAAAGGACTGCCCCTACCGCTAACCAGACAATTTCAGGATTGCTTCGCCTTTCAGGTTCAGACAGGCATTAACTCCTCGATAGTTTCAATATCCTGATAGCCCCTCTCAAAACTATAAAGAAAACAATACTTCCTATTATAAGATCGGGAAAACCTGTTTTCAGGCTCCATACAAGGAAACCGGCCAGTATAACACCCGTATTGATAACCACATCGTTGGACGAAAATATAATGCTGGACTGTATATGAGCATCATTGCTCTTGGTCTTTTGTAACAATATAAGGCAAACGACGTTCGCAATGAGGGCTAATACAGAGACCACAATCATTATCTGAAAACCGGGAAGTTCCCCGATCCCTATAAAACGTTTTATCACTTCGATAAAACCCAACAAAGCCAATAATATCTGGAAATAACCACAAAGCATTGCCACTCTCTTTTTTCTCGAAACGGCAGCCCCTACAGCCAACAGACTCATCCCATAAACAAATGCATCGGCAAGCATATCGAGGCTATCGGCAACAAGCCCCATCGATTCCGAAATAAGCCCGGCGCCTATCTCTACCAGAAAGAATGTGAAATTTATAATCAACACAATCCATAGCACCTTTCTTTGTATCCCATCCCCGTTAACTTCGCCTTGAGTCTCCACTTCCATACTTTCAACAAGATGAGAGCCAAGATCCAGACTAGCCAAAACCGCCTCTATAGATTTATAATCTCCTGCATGATATACGATTAGGGTACGATTCTTCAGGTCGTAATTCTGCGATTTTATTATATCCAAATCCTGTAATTTCATTCTGATCAGACTTTCTTCACCAGGGCAGTCCATCATCTCTATTTTAAAAGTCGTTTTAATCATATGTCCGGATTATAATGCAAAAATAATACATTTGGAATACATCTATATTATCATTCAGATTTTCAGAACTATTTTCAAGCTAAAAAAACATCCACATTATTAACAATATCAATTCCTTCATTATTAACACTTGCAAAATAGAACAAGGTAACATGCTGATAATATGCTATATATCTTGTTAACAAAATTGTTTGTAACTTGTTCATTTCCTGTTGATAACTTTTCGAGACTTTTAAGTGGGGAAAAGTGGGGGAAAGTGTTTTATTTTTATATCTTTACATCGCACATTATACAGAAAAAATTTAAAGTATAAATGATTCAATTCCTGGGAAATATCGAAGCAAAAATAGATGCAAAAGCAAGAATTTTTGTACCTGCGGTTTTTCGGAAGATTTTACAATCTTCGGGAGAGAATACATTGATACTAAGAAAGGATATATTTCAGGACTGTCTCGTTCTATATCCGCTTCAAGTATGGGAAGAGGAAGTAGCAAAATTACGCTCACGCTTAAACAGATGGAACAAAGAGCAGCAAGCTGTCTTTCGCCAATTTGTAGTAGATGTAGAACGACTGGAGATGGATGCCAACGGCAGAATATTGATACCCAAACGTTATTGTCAGATGGTTGGAATATCTACAGACGTCCGTTTTCTGGGAGTAGACAGCACCATTGAAATATGGGCAAAAGAATCTCTGGAAAAATCGCTCATCCCTGCAAATGATTTCAGCGAACGCATACAAGCATTGATGAATAACGACATTCAAAACGACCAGCTATGACAACCGTATATCATACACCTGTACTGCTTCACGAAAGTGTAGACGGAATGAACATCCGTACCGGCAGCGTATGCGTAGACGTTACCTTCGGCGGCGGCGGCCATTCAAGGGAAATACTATCCAGGCTTGGAAGCAAAGGGCATCTCTACGGATTCGATCAGGATGAAGACGCAATAAGCAATATACCTCAGGATAAGCGATTCACTTTTGTGCGTAGTAACTTCCGTTATTTAAAGAACTTTATTAAATATCACGGAGAGGATGAAGTGGACGCCATACTTGCCGACCTGGGAGTATCTTCACACCATTTTGATGACGAAGACAGGGGATTTTCATTCCGGTTCGAAGACAGCAAGCTGGATATGCGGATGAATAGGAAAGGAAACAAGACCGCAGCGCAAATATTGAATAATTACACGGAAGAACAGCTAGCCGATATTTTTTATTTATACGGAGAGCTGAAACAATCCCGGCGAATCGCTTCGGTTATTGTAAAAACAAGAAAAGAGAAACCATATAAGAAAACGAGTGACTTGTTAAATACCTTGTCCCTGTTTGTGGGAAAGGGAGAAAAAGAGAAGAAAGTCCTGGCGCAGGCTTTCCAGGCATTACGAATAGAAGTCAATGAAGAAATGGAAACGTTGAAAGAAATGCTCGGACAATCTTCAGACATACTGAAAACAGGAGGACGATTGGCCGTTATCACTTATCATTCGCTGGAAGACAGGCTTGTTAAAAATTTCATGAAAACAGGAAACTTTGAAGGTAAAATAGAAAAAGACATTTTCGGAAATTACGAAACGCCTTTCCGTCTTATCAATAACAAAGTAATTGTCCCTTCCCGTGAAGAAGAAGAAAGGAACCCCCGCTCCCGTAGCGCTAAATTAAGGATAGCAGAAAAAATATAATCCCACAGGTATTATGAAAGCGAAGGATGTAAAGAAAAAGATAATGTATATTCTGGGCGGTACAGTCCTTACTGAGGATTTTTTCTGGAAGAATGCCCGTTTTATCATTACTGTTTGCGTGATCATCGTACTCTATATCAGCAATAGATACAGTTGCATCGAAAAGATGGCGAAGATAGAATCATTGCAACGGGAGCTTAAAGATGCTAAATACGAATCGCTTATAATATCAGCCGAGCTGATGGGACTGAGCCGTGAGTCAAAAATTGAGGACATGATCCAAAAAAACGGGATAGATTTAAAACAAACAGCGGAACCTTTTTATAAAATAAAAAAATAATACCGGGAGTTTATGACGATAAAATCGGAAGGAGCAGTAAAAAATGCAGCCGTCAACCGTTATGGTTGGGCTACCCTTTTTATGTCTTTGGCATTTATAGCAATTCAGTCCTGTATATTCAAAATAAAATATGCGGAGGGTTCTGTATGGCGTGAACTGGGTAAACAGGAAACTGTAAAAAAAGACCGGGAAATCCAGCCTGACAGAGGAAACATTTATGCCGACGATGATCGTTTGCTGGCTACAAGCGAACCATTATACGGCGTATACGTCGACTTCATGGCCGATGGAATAGAGGCAGATACTCTGATGAAGTATGCAACCCCGCTATCGCAAGCGCTTGCGAAAAAATTTCCCGACAGAACAGCGGCCCAATATAAACGGATAATACTCGACGGCTGGGATCTCAGCCGTAAAGAACTGGCGGAAATAAAGCGCAATGAGAAAAACAAGTCGAATAAAAAAGTAACAGTCCGTAGCCGTTATGTAAGAATTATCCGCCCCGACATAAGCTATATCGAATTGAAAGAATTGCAAACGTTTCCTTTCTTCAATCAACGCAGCAATAAAAGCGGATTATTCACCGAAGAAAAAACGATGAGGCTGAAGCCTTTCGGACGTCTTGCCGGCAGAACCGTCGGATCTATCTTCAAAGACTATAACGACGGAGGAGCCAGCGGCCTGGAACTTAAATACGACTCTATACTAAAAGGAATCCCGGGTGTAAAGACAAGACAACGTGTACAAGGACGCTGGATCGACGTCATACTTAAAGAACCGACCGGTGGAATGGATATAAAAACAACATTGAATGTCGATGTCCAGGACCTGGCCGAAAAGGCTTTGTACAATAAGCTGGCCGAAACCAAAGCCGAATCGGGTGTCGCCATTGTAATGGAAGTTGCTACAGGCGAAATCAAAGCTATTACCAATCTCGACAGGGTTTCGGAAGGAATTTACGCCGAAGGCAATCCGAATGCATTCTCATATATGTCCGAACCGGGATCGACATTCAAAACCGTGTCTCTTATGGTTGCCCTTGAAGATGGGATTGTAACACCAGGGGAAGAAGTATATGTCGGCAACGGACTATTCGAATATAAAGGACGTACCATTAAAGACCATGACTGGCGCAAAGGCCAGGACAAGGGATCTGTTACAATAGCCAGAGGAATGTATTCCTCGTTGAACGTCGTCATCGCAAAAATGATACTGAAAGGCTATGAAAACAATCCGCGGAAATACGTGCAGCACATTCACGATTTAGGATTGACTAAAAAAATAGAATGGGACGTACCATTGAAAGGTAAAGAAGGGACATCGGCCATACGTCTCCCCGACGATAAGGGAAACCCTTGGTCAAAAACCACTTTGCCGTGGATGTCGTTTGGATATGAGACTCAGGTGCCGCCTATATACATGTTGATGTTTTACAACGGCATAGCCAATAATGGGAAAATGATAAAACCTTTCATTACCAAATCCTTTATAAAAGACGGGAAGGTTGAGAAAGAATTCGAAACCGAAGTCATAAACCCAATGCTATGCTCAGAAAAGACATTGAATCAGGTAAAAGAAATACTTCGCGGCGTAGTTACGGACGGTACAGGTAAGGCTGTTAATTCGGAGTACTTCCCGATCGCAGGAAAAACGGGTACGGCTATGATCGCCGCACGGGGCGGTTATGAAGGTTATTATGTATCATTCTGCGGATATTTCCCTTCCGACAACCCTGAATATACTTGTTTTGTAGGGATACGCAGACCACAAGGCATTCCTTCGGGCGGGCTGATGCCGGGAGCGGTATTTAAACAAATAGCAGAAGGCATTTATAAAAAGAATATGGTATCGGCTACTGTCAAACCAATAAAAGATACGGTCAATTCCCTGATTCCTGTACTAAAAGGCGGATCATTAAAAAATACTGAAATCGTACTGAAAGGAATCAAACAGTCAGCCTCATTTACAGGGGATAAATCCGACTGGGTAAAACAAAGTTCCTATGCAGATGCCATATCACTCGAAGGGACTACAACCGTAAAAAAAGGCTTGATCCCCGATGTAACCGGAATGGGAGCCAGAGATGCGGTATATTTACTCGAAAACGCAGGCCTGCGAGTCATTCTGGCAGGTGCAGGCAAGGTTAAGCAGCAATCCATACCGGGCGGCAGCGCCCTGATAAAAGGAGCGGCAATTAAAATAGAATTAAACTAAAAGAGTATATATATGAAACTGCTGGATTTACTTAAACATGTAGATGTCGTTGATATAAAAGGTGAAGATAATATAGATGTGACAGGCATTTTTACCGACTCCCGTAAAGCGGTAGAGGGATCTGCTTTTATAGCATTAAAAGGAGTGCAGGTAGATGGTCATCAGTATGTAAGCAATGCACTGGACTTAGGCGCGAAAATAGTCGTTCATCAGGAAGGAATAGACACGGCAAAAGCAGGCATTACTTATATTAAGGTCAAAGACAGCGCCGATGCTGCCGGCAAAATAGCGACACACTGGTATGGAGACCCTTCGTCCAAACTGAAATTAGTCGGAGTAACAGGCACGAATGGGAAGACTACGACTGCAACATTATTATATGAGATGTTCCGTAAGCTTGGTTATAAAGCCGGATTACTTTCCACTGTCGCCAATTATGTGGATGGGAAAGAGTATCATGCTACACATACAACACCCGATCCTTTGTCTTTGAACGAAATGCTTGCTAAAATGGTCGATGCCGGATGCGGCTATGCCTTTATGGAAGTAAGTTCGCACGCTATTCATCAGAAACGGATAAGCGGTTTGAAGTTTGAAGGAGGAATCTTCACCAATCTTACACAAGACCATCTGGACTATCATAAAACAATGGAAGAATACCTGAAAGCAAAGAAAATGTTTTTCGACAATCTTCCCGAAACGGCTTTCGCCCTTACGAATATCGATGATAAGAACGGGCCGGTAATGTTACAGAATACAAAAGCAAAGAAACAGACATATTCTGTCCGTACATTAGCCGGTTTTAAAGCAAGAATCAGGGAAAAGCATTTTGACGGAACAGCTATCGAAATAAACGGAAAAGAATTGCAGACACAGTTTGTAGGTATCTTCAACGTATACAATCTGCTGGCCGTTTATGGTGCAACAATATTACTCGGACAAGATTCAGATAAGGCAATGCTTATATTGAGTACGCT
The DNA here is from genome assembly GCA_031263965.1 of Prevotella sp. Lineage (GTDB taxonomy): Bacteria > Bacteroidota > Bacteroidia > Bacteroidales > Dysgonomonadaceae > Dysgonomonas. The sequence goes on from JAISES010000160.1 coordinate 13,764, forward strand.
TAAGCCGGTATCCGGAAGATTTGAAACAATCCGCTCGCCGGAAGATTTTACTGCGATCGTAGATTATGCCCATACACCCGATGCCCTTACCAATGTATTGGAAGCCATACATGAAGTGCTGGGTGGTAAAGGACGCGTTATTACGGTCGTTGGCTGCGGAGGAAACAGGGATAAGACCAAACGCCCGATCATGGCTCGTGAAGCCGTAAGACTGAGCGATCAGGTTATCCTGACATCCGACAATCCGCGTTACGAAGAACCGCAAGCCATTATCAACGACATGGCGGACGGATTGAATAGCCAACAGATGAAGAAAACATTGCTGATCACAGAACGTGAACAAGCCATTAAAACGGCATGCACTCTGGCCAAAGCGGGCGATGTAATCCTTATTGCAGGAAAGGGGCATGAAGATTATCAGGATGTGAAGGGCGTAAAACATCATTTTGATGATCGTGAAGTAGTTCGTAATATATTTAATTTATAAGTTGCTATTTATTAAACATTATAATAGAATGAATGCATATGGCTGTCATTTATAGCAAATTAACCACGGAGTTTCACAGAGTAAAAAATCACGGAGCACACAGTGTAACTCCGTGAAATTAAACTCTGTGTGACTCCGTGGTTAAAAATATACACTGTGAATATCTGTAAACCCATATAAGAAATGTTATATTATCTATTTGACTTTTTAGACAGTTTGGATTTTCCCGGCGCAGGGATGTTCAAATATATTTCATTCCGGGCCGCGATAGCCTTGATCCTTTCCCTTCTTATCTCTACGATCATAGGCCGGCGCATTATTAATAAATTGCAAAAACTGCAAATAGGCGAGATTGTCAGGAATCTCGGACTGGAAGGCCAGCTAAGCAAGAAAGGAACCCCGACAATGGGCGGCATCATCATTATCATTGCCATATTGGTTCCGGTATTGCTTCTTGCCAGATTAGACAATATATATATAATATTAATGTTGATTACCACCGTATGGCTTGGTTCTCTCGGATTTTTGGATGATTACATCAAAGTCTTCAAGAAAGATAAAGAGGGATTACATGGTAAATTTAAAATAGTTGCGCAGGTAGGCTTGGGACTCATCGTGGGTTTGGCTCTATATCTAAGCCCTGACATTATAATCAGGGAGAATATCGAATTTCGCGGTCAGGACAATGTTATCGAAAAAGTAAGTTATGTTACCGAGGGCGTAAAATCGACTCAAACGACTATTCCTTTCCTGAAAAATAACAATCTCGATTATGAAGATTTAATCTCTTTTATGGGCGATTATGCCGACCCTGTAGCATGGGTACTATTTGTATTGGTCGTTATATTCATTGTAACAGCCGTATCGAACGGGGCTAATCTGACCGATGGGCTCGATGGGCTTGCAGCGGGAAGTTCCGCTATCATAGGCGTCACTTTAGGTATTCTGGCATATGTGTCAGGTCACATTGAATTTGCCTCATACCTGAACATCATGTTTATACCCGGCAGTCAGGAATTGGTTATTTTTGCGGCTGCATTCATCGGAGCTACAGTTGGGTTCCTTTGGTATAATGCTTTCCCTGCCCAGGTATTCATGGGAGATACCGGAAGCTTAACCCTGGGGGGTATCATAGGCGTATTCGCTGTGGTAATACATAAAGAATTATTATTACCCATACTTTGCGGAATATTTTTTGTAGAAAGTATTTCGGTAATGATGCAGGTTTTCTATTTCAAGTTTACAAAGAAAAAATATGGCGAAGGGCGGCGCATCTTCAAGATGACTCCTCTTCACCACCACTTCCAGAAAGCAGGAAATGCGGGCATACAAGCCTTATTCCAAAAGCCAATAGGCCCCGTACCCGAATCCAAAATAGTAGTTCGTTTCTGGATTATCGGCATCATTCTGGCAGTACTTACATTAGCGACATTAAAAATGCGATGATTATATTTCAAGATTTCAGGTTTCAAAATCTCAAGATTAGTAATATAAATCTGACTTGAAGCCAAAAGCGGCGTAAGCCAATCATGAAACTTGAAATCTGAGATCTTGAAATAATAAAATACAGAGTATGAACAAGATTATCATTTTGGGAGGAGGAGAAAGCGGTGTTGGATCTGCAATACTGGCACAGGCAAAAGGATTTGATGTTTTTTTGTCGGATAGCGGAGCTTTGCAGGATAAATACAAAACAGAGCTGGATCAGTATGATATTCCTTACGAAGAAAAAGGGCATACCGAAGAGATCGTTCTGGCCGCAACAGAAATAATCAAAAGCCCCGGGATCCCCAATTATGCGCCTCTTGTCCGAAAAGCAATAGAAAAAGGAATCCCCGTACTCTCGGAAATGGAATTCGCCAAACGGTATACTTCTGCCAAAATGGTTTGTATAACGGGAAGCAACGGTAAAACAACCACTACAAGCCTTATTTACCATATTCTTAAATCGGCAGGATTAAATGTCGGGCTTGGGGGAAATATAGGCAAAAGTTTTGCCCGTCAGGTAGCCGAAGAAAATTATGATTATTATGTGTTGGAGTTGAGCAGTTTCCAACTCGAAAACATGTATACCTTCAAAGCCGACATTGCGATTCTGCTAAATATTACTCCCGATCATCTGGACCGGTACGATCACGATATGCAAAAGTATGTAGATGCAAAAATGCGTATTGTACAGAACCAAACCGAAAATGATGCGTTTATATTTTGGGAGGAAGATCCCATAGTAAGCAAAGAAATCAAAAAACTCGTATCGACCGGTAAGCAATATACATTTGCCGAATATAAAACAGGCAACGCCATCGCTTACGCGGAAGACAACAAGATGGATATAAACATGCTTAAATCTGCTTTTGTTATGGAACAGGACTTATTAGCATTGGAGGGTACACATAATTTGTACAACTCTCTGGCATCCGGAATAGCAGCCAAGCTATTGGATATATCAGATGAAAATCTGCGTCATTCCCTGAGCGATTTTCAAGGGGTGGAACACCGGTTGGAAAAAGTTGCCAAAGTAAGAGGTATTCAGTTTATAAACGATTCGAAAGCTACGAACGTCAATTCATGCTGGTATGCCCTTAAGAGCATGAAAACCAAAGTAGTGCTTATACTTGGAGGCACAGATAAAGGAAACGATTATACCGAGATAGAACAACTGGTAAAAGACAAAGCCAGAGCATTAGTCTTTCTCGGAGTCGACAACAGTAAGCTACATAAGTTCTTCGACGGTAAAGTAGAAAAAACAGAAGATGCCTCTTCTATGAAAGACGCCGTGGAGAAGGCCTATGCATTGGCTGAAGAAGGGGATACGGTGTTGCTGTCGCCTTGTTGTGCAAGTTTCGACCTGTTCAGGAATTATGAAGACAGGGGAGATCAGTTTAAAGAATATGTAAGAAAATTATAATTTCAGAATTTCAGGTTTCAAGATTTCAAAATTAAATTAAAATAGACGAAAACAAATCTTGATACCTGAAATTTTGAAACCTGAAATAATAATGTTATGGAATTCAATTTCTTAGGAAGAGCCTTTAAAGGAGATAAAGTAATCTGGTGCATTTTTATCGCACTCTGCATTGTCTCATTGCTTGTTGTATTTAGCGCGACCAGTACAATAGCCTATCGTCAACACAACCATTGGAGCCCGATCTTTCGTCATGCCATATTCCTGCTCACAGGATTTGGCCTGGTTCTTTTCCTCCAGAAAGTCCCAAGCCGTTTCTTTTCAATTTTATTACTGGGATTGCCCGTATCTGCCATATTGCTCATTATAACTATGTTTATGGGAGAAGACGTCAATGGAGCCCAGCGTTGGCTTGGAGTCGGTGCGTTTACAATACAACCATCCGAATTTGCCAAAATATCCGCGATCGGTTTTGTCGCTTTTTTCTTAAGCAAAATAAAACCGAATAACGAAAGCTGGATATTCAAAACATTAATAACCGGCATAGGCGGACTTTGCATCCTCATTGCTCCTGAAAACCTTTCCACCGCATGCCTGTTATTCGGCGTTTGCTTTATTCTGATGTTTATCGGACAGGTCAGCCTAAAAAGACTGGGATTTGTTGCTCTGACAGGAATAGCAGCAGTTGTTCTATTATTTGGAAGCCTCACTCTCCTACCCGAATCTGTAGCGACAAAATATTTACCCGACCGTTTGACTACATGGAAAAACCGCATTGAAAGGCACTCCGGCGATGAAAATAAAGCTATGATTAACGAAGATGGCTCTATCGCTTATAAAATAACAGATGATAATTATCAGGTTTCGCATGCTAAAATTGCGATTGCAAACGGAGGAATTATCGGATTGCCGGGTAGTGGAACCGAAAGGGATTTCCTTCCTCAGGCATATTCCGATTTTATATTTGCAATTATTCTGGAAGAAACCGGATTTTTAGGCGGTTTGTTTGTCCTGTTATTATATGTAGTGTTAATGTTTCGTTGCGGAGTATTAGCCTCCAAATGTGAAAAGAAATTCCCCAGATACCTTATTTTAGGATCCGCGCTTATACTTACAATACAGGCTTTAGCAAACATGGCCGTAGCAGTTAACTTAATTCCGGTAACGGGGCAACCATTACCACTGATCAGCAGAGGTGGTACATCGACAATCATTACATGTGCCTACTTCGGTATTATTCTGGCTTGTTCTTCCAAGATAAACGATGAGCACGAAGACGTTGACGAAGGTATTGCAAACGTAGATTTCGAGACAACAGAAAATATTACGGAATGAAGAAAGATTTGAGAGTTTTAATCAGCGGAGGGGGCACAGGAGGGCATATTTTCCCTGCTATTGCTATTGCCAACACTGTAAAGAAGCGCTACCCATCTGCAAAAATCCTCTTTGTAGGCGCAGAAGGCAAAATGGAAATGACCAGGGTCCCCGGTGCCGGATATGAAATTATCGGACTCGAAGTAGTAGGACTTAACAGAAAGAATATATTCAAAAATTTCGCTACTATCTGGAAGTTTCAAAAAAGCCTGAGCAAAGCAAAAAAAATATTGAAGGACTTTGCGCCGGATATCGTTATAGGAGTCGGAGGCTATGCCAGTGGCCCAACATTATATAAGGCCGACGCGCTCAAAATACCGGCTCTTATTCAGGAACAAAATTCTTATGCGGGAATCACAAATAAATTCCTGGCGAAAAAAGCCTCAAAGATATGCGTCGCATACGAAGGCATGGAACGCTTCTTTCCTGCCGGCAGGATTGTTATGACCGGAAATCCATGCAGGGAAGAACTACTATCGCCGGACATAACAAAAGAAGAAGCTTACATACATTTTAGACTCGACCCTGCGAAGAAAACAATATTGGTTATCGGCGGCAGTTTAGGTTCAAGAACTCTGAACAAAAGCCTGTTGAACGGTATAGATGCTATTGAAGAAGCGGGAATACAAGTTATCTGGCAATGCGGAAAACTATATTTATTTGAAATGAATATGGATCTTGAAGCAAAAGGGAAGCCGGAAGATATTCATCTTCATGAATTTATCGATCGTATAGATCTGGCATATAAAGCTGCCGATCTGGTTATTTCCAGAGCAGGGGCCATCTCCATTTCCGAACTTAGCCTGCTGGGAAAACCGGCCATACTGGTTCCCTCGCCGAATGTATCGGAAGATCATCAGACTAAAAACGCGAAGGCGCTGGTGAATAAAAACGCGGCAATACTGGTAACAGACGATGAAGCTAACAATGTATTAATAAATACAGCTCTGGACGTGATAAATGATATAGATAAACTGAAATCATTATCGGAAAATATACTGAAACTGGCTCAGCACGATTCGGCGAACCGGATTGTGGATGAAGCAATGAAACTTATCGAGAATAATGAATAATATACAATCTATATACTTCATTGGAATAGGCGGGATAGGAATGAGCAATCTGGCTCGCTATTTCATGTCGAAGGGAAAAATGGTTGCCGGATACGACCGCACCGAAACACCCCTTACCCGTGAATTAGCGAAAGAAGGCACTGTTGTTCATTACTCCGACGATGTCGCTCTTATTCCTGATTTTTGCAAAGACAATAAGAGTACATTGGTGGTATATACCCCCGCTGTTCCGTCCGGCAATGAAGAGGTAAAGTTTTTTCAAAGCAATGGCTTCACCATGCAAAAACGGGCGCAAGTATTAGGTACGATAACCAAATCGAGCAAGGCTCTTTGTTGCGCCGGCACACATGGAAAGACAACAACGTCGAGCATGCTGGCTCATATCCTGAAACAGTCGCATCTCGACTGCAACGCTTTTTTAGGAGGTATATTGAAGAACTACAACAGCAACCTGATGCTTTCCGATAAAAGCGAATTTACAGTTATCGAAGCCGACGAATATGACCGGTCTTTCCACTGGTTACATCCTTACATGGCTCTGATAACGTCTGTAGACCCCGATCATCTGGATATTTACGGAACAGAAGAGGAGTATCTGAAAAGCTTTGAGCATTTTACCGGCCTCATTCAACCGGAAGGAGCCCTCGTTATGAAGCATAACATAAAACTCTCCCCGAAGGTTGCCGGTAATGTAAGGGTCTATACCTATTCAATCGAAAAAGGAGATTTCCATGCTAAAAATGTAAGAATAGGAAACGGGGAAATCCGTTTCGATTTTGTTACCCCGAAAGAAACGATAGAGGATATACAACTTGGCGTTCCGGTGAAAATCAATATTGAAAACAGTGTCGGTTCAATGGCTCTGGCTTGGCTAAACGGCGCTACAGCCGAAGAACTTCGTCATGCAATGGCCACTTTTCAGGGAGCAAAGCGCCGTTTCGACTTTATTCTGAAAACGGACAAAATAACAATGATAGACGACTATGCCCATCATCCTGAAGAGTTGGCTGCCAGCATCACATCTGTAAAAGAATTATATCCTGATAAGAAACTTACGGGAATATTTCAGCCGCACCTGTATAGCCGTACTAAAGATTTTGCTCCCGGGTTTGCCCGAAGCCTTTCGTTATTGGACGAACTTATCTTGCTGGATATTTATCCTGCAAGGGAAAAGCCTATAGAAGGAGTTACCTCGAAAATAATATTTGACAGAGTAACTTTCCCTAAAACATTGTGTAATAAGGAAGAATTATTACCTTTATTGGAAAAGAAAAACGACATTGAAGTGCTGCTGACAATCGGGGCAGGTGATATCGACCAGTTGCTGGAGCCTATCAAACAAATATTGGAAAAGAAAATATGATAACCGAATTATATCCTGATCGTTGTAGCATCCGTTTGTTTGGATATGACTATTCACAAGCCGGATTGTATTTTGTAACGATATGTGTACAAAGCAGGGTATATTTGTTTGGAAATATCACGGATGCGGAAATGGTATTGAATGATGCAGGGAAAATGGTTGATGATGAATGGCAATATTTGAGAATCAAATATCCGCATATTAAATTACATGAATATGTAATTATGCCGAATCATTTTCACGGCATTGTAGAAATTACAGACAATGTAGCGGCGGGGTCTGCCCGCCCCGAAAATGGTCAATTCAATATCGGGCGGGCAAACCCCGCCCCTACGATTGGAAATATTATCGGGTATTTTAAATATCAAACGACAAAAAAATTAAACTTGTCTTCCAGACTATGGCAACGCAACTATTACGAACATATCATCCGTAATGAAAAAGATTATTGCAATACAGACGGATACATTGTAAATAATCCTTACAATTGGAGTACTGATAATTATTATATTAATCACGATTTATGAAAAAAATACTGGTTATCATAGTATTGTTTCTTTTGGTCGGATACCTTTTATTTTCGCTTTTCTATTTTCAGGAAAAACCAAAAGAAGGTATATGCAAACAATTTGAAGTCGCTGTGAAAAACGGAACGGATGAAGAACAGTTTGCAGACACTGAGGATATAAAAAAATATGTGAAAGAAAAAGGACTCGATCCGACAGGAAAGCAACTCAAAGACATTAATACGAATGCCATAGAAGAAGCAATATTGACGAATCAGCTGATAAAAAAAGCAGATGTATTTGTAACTAACAATGGCTCTATCAAAGCATCCATAGAAGAAAGGAAGCCTTTGATACGGATTATCTGCCAATTGCTACAGGATCGATAAAAGAAAGCTTTGCAAAGTCGGATTTATACAAATTTGCACTATTTTTGCATGATGATAAATTTTGGAATGCGCAAATTGAACAAATAATTGTTTTGCCAAACCAGGATATAACATTAATACCTCGGGTTGGCGATCATCGGATCATATTGGGAGACTTAGACGGATACAAGGAACGCCTGAATAAACTGATGACATTCTACCGGAATGGATTAAATGAAACAGGTTGGAATAAGTATTCCGTTATAAATCTAAAGTTCGACAAACGAGTTGTTTGTATAAAGCGTTAAGAATAAAATAGTTTTCGGCCGTCTGAGAAAGAGCGGTTTCTAAAAATAAAAAGATATGGAACAGGCAGGTTTTATTGTAGGTATCGATCTGGGTACATCAAAAATAGTCGGAGTATTAGGTCGTAAAAATGAGCAAGGAGTTATATCTGTTCTTGCTTCGGAAAGTATACCTTCCGATTCTTGTGTAAAATACGGAGTCATCTATAATATAGATGAAGCGGCAGGAAAAATAAAAAAACTTATCAGCCTGTTGGAAAACAAAACAGGGAAGAAGATAGGAAAGGTATATGTATCTGTTGCCGGCAAATCGTTACGCGCTATAGAGCATACCGAAACCAAACTGTCGGACGGAATAACACCCATTACTTTTGCAATGCTCGACGGCATGGAGCAGCAAGCAAAACTAAATAAACCTGATTTTTTCACCAACTACAGTGTGCTTGCCCCCGAATATTATCTGGATGGGAAATATGAAGAAGACCCTATTGAAAAAACAGCATCGGCTATCGAAGGCCGTTATCGTCTGGTAATAGGCCGTCCGAACATAAAAAACAATCTGGTAAAAAGTATAACCGGTAAGGCGCAAATAGAGATAGCCGGATACCTTGTAGGGCCTGTTGCCGCAGGCGCGCTGGTTCTCGACGAAGCAGACAGGCAGGCAGGCTGTGCGCTTATCGACTTTGGCGCGGGTACAACTACCCTTTCCATTTACAAAGACGGGCTGCTCCGTTATATGTCCGTCATACCATTCGGAGGACGCACAATAACAAAAGACATACAGGCTTTAGGATTTGTTTACGATTCTGCCGAAACCTATAAAATCCGTTACGGGAAAGTAGGCAAAGATAAAAATAAGCCGGAAGGCAGTGTCTCTCCCGATGTTGATCTCCGGGAGTTGAATAAAGTCATACAGCTCCGTCAGGATGAAATCATACTGAATGTCATCAATCAAATCAAATTGTCCGGTTACGGGGATCAATTGGATGCAGGTATCATTATGATTGGAGGGGCATCGCAGATGAATGGCTTAGCGGATTATTTATCTGAAAAAGTTCAACTGCCTGCAAAACGCGGCGTAGTAAAACGTGTTTATATAAACAATGCCGCCGAATTGCTGCAAAATCCTCTCTATACACAAGCCCTGGGACTATTGCTGTTCGCCAATGAGAATTGTGAGAAAAAAGAAGAAGCTCCAAAAATAGAGCCTGTAGCCGCGCCTCCTGTTATCGACCCTGTGGAACAAAAACCTCCGCAGAGGTCTCGCAGATCGATTTTCGACATCTTCAAGGTACCTGACATGGGAGATTTGTTCAAAGAAGATTAATCACAAAAAACAAACATCTTTAGACTATGGATGATAAAATACTGGATTTTCAATTTCCTAGAAAAACTCAGACAATCATTAAGGTGATTGGCGTAGGCGGCGGCGGCGGTAATGCCGTAAACCACATGTACAACGAAGGTATACACGATGTATCGTTCGCATTGTGTAATACGGATAACCAGGCTCTTGGCGAGTCGCCTGTGGAAACGCGTGTACAACTTGGAAAGAAAACAACAGAAGGACTTGGCGCAGGGAACTGCCCTGAAGTGGCGAGAGCTGCCGCCGAAGAAAGTCGCGAAGATATAGAACGGCTACTGAATGATGGTACCAGAATGGTTTTCATCACCGCAGGTATGGGAGGAGGAACCGGAACGGGCGCCGCTCCTGTAGTAGCACGTATCGCCAAGGGTATGGGAATACTCACAGTGGGTATTGTAACCATTCCGTTTGTCTTCGAGGGGAGAAAGAAGATCATTCAGGCTTTGAAAGGAGTGGAAGATATTGCAAACAACGTGGATGCCCTGCTTGTGATCAACAACGAACGCCTGATCGATATTTATGGTGACCAGACTATCCCGAATGCATTTGCCAAAGCCGACGATACATTGACTATCGCTGCCAAGGGCATTGCGGAGATCATCACGGTGCACGGGCATATCAATCTCGACTTTGCCGATGTGAAAACAACCCTGAAGGACGGCGGTGTGGCTATTATGAGCAGCGGGTACGGCGAAGGGGAAAACCGCGTGGAAGACGCGATTGTGAA
>JAISES010000164.1 GCA_031263965.1 Prevotella sp.
TCACTGATTCTTAACACGAGAGCTTTGTCCCGGATGATAAATTTCAACTTGACCATAATCTGAACTTCTTTTAATTTTATAAGAATAGAAATCCGGAAGGTCAGATGTTTCTTTTTTAGGGTACATTTTTTGCACACCCGGCGGGTCGAACCCATTTTTTCGATTTTTCAGTTTAACCATTTTGGAAATCCTAATAAATCTAAAATTAGTTTCAAATCAATGATTTATGCCCTTACTTTGTAATTTTCAGTTTAACGAAAAAGGAGATGCTGATTTCTTGATTTCCCTACTGGGTGGCGCATCGAAGATGCGAGTTCAGCCCGTTCAGCCTTTGAGCTTGTCACGGGTCGCACAGTAAAGCGGGCGCATAAAGCATTTTTGGTTCCTTTTGCTGCTTTGGGCAAAAGGAACGCAAGCAATCTTCGATTGCGCGCAGAAAAAAGAACAAGGATATAGAATGATACTGTTTTCGGTGTTGCGTAACATCAGTTATTTATAAAAGAGTATATGTAAATTCATTTGCCGACATTGAAAATCAATCAGCTGGAAAACAGGAATTTTATATCTGTACAAAATTAAATCTACATAAACTCTAAAGATAAAACAGGCCGGCAGATTAACAAGTCTTTTGACTCTACTGTAGATACAGTTCAGATAAATGATAAACTGTACAAATTGAGCAAGGTAAAGCATCCCAATATTTACCTGAAAGAAGTCGGATTTTTAGCCGACAGTAGTAGCGTGGGTTCATTTGTGCCTGCCATTAGCGCGATGGATCTAAATGATAATAAACCTGTTTCTATTAATGGCCTGATAAAGGATAAATACGTATTTATAGATTTCTGGGGTAGTTGGTGCGGCCCATGCATACAATCGATCCCCAAACTAAGAAGCTTTTATGAAAGAATTAAAGACAGGACGGATGTGTTGATGTTGGGTGTTGCAAAGGAAAACAATAAAAAAGACATTGAAAAACTGAAAAAGATTATCGGTAACGAAAAAATCGGATGGTTGAATTTGTGGCTTGCCGATAAAGAAAAAGAGGGCGTCACATCAATAATCAACAAGTTGGCTGTTGAAGCTTACCCAACTTATCTTATTATAGATAATAAAGGTAAGATTGTTTACAAAGAACAATCAATATACAAGACAGAAGAAGCTATTAACTTATTTATGAAGCTGATAAATGAATAAACAAAAGCAAAACAAATTGTGTAATATATGATACAGGATAAAGAAGAAGATAAAATAGAATTAAGAAGCGAAGAGTTCCAGGAAATACGGGGTACTGTGCCGTCGTGGATTTTACGCAGGGGAATAAGCCTGCTGGCTATAATAGTAACAGTATTGCTTATTGGTAGCACTTTCTTTAAGTATCCGGATACCATATTAACAACTATGACCCTTACAGGAACAACTCCCGCTGCGGCATTAATAGCCAAGCCCTCAGGAAAATTACAGGAATTGGATGTAACAGACAAGCAATCTGTAATGTTGGGTGATTATTTGGCTGTAATAGAAAATCCGGCAAAGACAAAAGATGTACAAACCCTGAAACAATACATTCTGGGACTAAACGGAAAGATAGATACCCTGATCAACCTGCCTCCCAAAGAATTGCATCTTGGAGCGATGCAATCCGTTTACATTCCCCCCAACTGGCAAAAATGGAATAAACATTCCGCTTTGAAACAGAAATTTCTCGAATATTTTAATTATGCTATTTAAATCGCTTTTGAGCTATTCAGGTCTCAAAACGTATAAATACCTGCGAATTAAAAGAAAGTGTCTTAAATCGCAAATCCGATGAAAATAACCCGTTAAAATCGTTATTTCATTGGGGTATAGGGGCAGAGCCCCATAAAACGTAATTCGCAGAACTACAGAGTACACTTAATTCATATTTTTACTGATCTGATAAGTGTAGCTATTCCGAACATGGAGATACAGGTATTGCACCCCTAAACACCCCCCCCTTTTTTTTAACTTGTTTGTCTGTATATATGTACTTCTATTAATGTTTGTTAACTGTGAATAGTGATATATATCATAGAATACAGGACGTCGGCCGTAGGTTGTACCTAATTACCCAAGGCGTTACCATTGGGCTGTAATATTTAACCCTTTCGGGTAGGGTGTCCAAAATAAGCTAAAAAAAATCACGCAACACTAAGCGATTTTATTCTCTTATATACCAGATTTTCAGATAATTTTTCATTTATCCAATCATTAATATCAGAGATAAAAACAGATTCCAGACTATTCTTAAAATCAAAAGCTATACTATGTTCTTTTGTTCCGATACGTGTATATTCATCCTGGAAAGTTTATTGAAAAAGAATTGGATATAGTAAGACATGGTGTTACACAAGTTGAAGTTTATGAGCATAAAGATAGCTTACTTATCATAAATCGGCTTGACAGCTTGGTAATAGAAAATCAACTTAAGTGAAACCGGATATTATCGTAGATGTAAAAACCTGTTTAAACGCTTGTGCCTTTGATAAAATATTATATCTTTGCAGTCGCTAACCACCAAAAGGTTCCTTGGCCGAGTGGCTAGGCGCCGGTCTGCAAAACCGTTTACGGCGGTTCGAATCCGCCAGGAACCTCCCAGAAGAGAAGTTAAGTAATTAGCTTCTCTTTTTTCGTTAAACTGAAATTTTTATAAATAGCCAATAACTATCTGATACACAGTAATATTGCAATGGGTTGATTTTTCAAAAAACAGTTAAACTGAAAAATCGAAAAAATGGGTTCGACCCGCTGGGTGTACATAAAGTGTACATTGAAAAAAACATTTGACCTTCCGGATTTCTATTCTTATAAAATTAAAAGAAGTTCAAATTATGGTCAAGTTAAAATTTATCATCCGGGACAATGCCCTCGTGTTAAGAATCAGTGAGGGAAAACAAAGGTTTTACAAATCAGTTAAACATTTACTAAAAGGAAACCCGAATATCGAACGTCATTGGAACAGTGACAAGGAACGGTTTTCAAGCTATGCTATATCCTATGCGGAAAACAATCAGGTGTTAGGTGACTTTAAAGGAGTCTATCAATCATTAATCAAAGAATATCCGGAGTTGTCAGCCAAACAGGTTGCTCAATTTTATTCTTCCGTACCACAGGAGGGAACTACTGAAATTGAAATACCAGCGGTGTGCAACAATAATCTAGAGCTCGTTGAAAATTTTCTGGAAGTTGTTATCGAAAGGGAGAAGGCTAAACAAGGGTGCAACTTCGAAGCGTATTATAAATTACAACGAAAATGCCGAAAAATTCTCAAAGGCTATTCTTCTCTTAACTTCCAGTCAATTAATTACGATAAGTGCGTAGCAATAGCCCATATTTTCGCAAAAAACGGAGGCTATAGAGGTACAGCCAAAGCATTCCGGAATCTTCTGGGAAAAGCATCAAAAGACTCTACGGTTAATTTTACCATCTCCCAGATAGGTGACTTTAGCTTCAATAACTATGATCCTAAGATTAATGAAATAGACACAAAAAAACCAGATGTTTTATCTCCGGAACAATTAAAGAAATTCTTAACACTGGATCTTTGCCAGACAACTCCTACCTACAAAGATCGTAAACAGGTTGAATTATACTATGACTTTTGTGTCTTTATGTTTCATTCGTTCTTCGCTCCGTGCGATGTCATAAAATTAAAATATAGAGACATTAACAAACAGAATATGATTCACATAAAGAGAAAGAAAACACATAAAGCTCTCGAAATTCCCCTTAATCCGGTAATGGAAAATATCATTAATAAGTATCGAGGTAAGACTAAAAATGGTTATGTGTTTCCGATTATGGATGACGAACTGGAAAAGCAATATACTACCAAAGATTTTCTCTTCAAAAAATTCAGAGAGAGGGTGAATATATGGCTGAAATGCTTAGGCAAAGAACTGGGAACGGATTATGCCCTGTATGCCTATGTCTTTCGCCATACCTCTATTACAGTGGCCCTGGATAATAATATTCCCATCTCTTATGTTGCAATGGCAGCCGGAACCAGCATTGAGATGATACAAAAGCACTACTACAATGGTAATAATCCTCAAAACACAGAAAGGCTCCAACAGGTTTTTATGTGTGCTGCGAATTAATAATCAGCGACCAGGAAAGGACGCATAATGGACGGAAATAGGAATTAATCCAGAGAATACTATTATGCTATAGATAAGAAATCCTGCTGATTTTATGATCAGCAGGATCGTTTTATAGAGGATTGGAAATTCGTACAAGATTTACCTGGTTGCTATTTGTAGAAAAATATATACGGTATCTTAAAGACCTATTTACAAAGCATCTTGTATTTCTCAGGGGTATCGCCGGTTTTGCGGATAGGTTTTACCTTGTCGTAATGCTGATACATAAACGGAACATTTGTATTGCTTAGGCTGCGTATTTTCTCTTCCTGGAAAAATTGCCTGATATAATCATTCAATTCAAATACATCTGCTTCAATAACACGATATACATAAATTTTACCTGCTTTGATAAACATAAAACTGTTCAGGTCATGGAAATTCTTTAATGAATGGCAAAACAGGATTGTTTCAGGTCCCTGACTATTGATGTTATTAATGACTTGTTCTAATTTTTCAACATCTTCCGGGCGTTCAGCGTTAACTTCCGTATATGCATAAGTCCCGTCATAATAATTTGCAAATGCCAGTACATTCATATTATTGTCTACGCAGGCAAGGGTAAAAACACGTGTACTGTCAATCGTAATATGATCGTAAATATCTTTACCCAGGTCATAATTGTCCATATTGACGAACTGAACCACAAGCATCGGTACAGTTTTCCCTTTAAGAAATTCAACTTTGGGCGGGTTTGTAGTATCAGGAACCTTAAAGTACTCACACTGGGCCTTATGGCAATCCAATACGTTTTTTTGTATCTTGGCCAAATAGCAGTCCATATCTGCATTTTTGACAAAATTATGTAAGTCGGAAACGGTATTCTGAGAATAGATATTTCCGAATGTAAGAAGTGCGATTATTAATGTAATATATTTTGTTTTCATATAATTATTTTTTGAAATGTTTATATTGCTTTTAACGATTAGCAAAAGAAAAATTATTAGTGTTTGTTTTCTCATTTCTTTTTAAATTGTTTCTTAATTTGTTCCATATGTTGCCCCCTGCTGGCGCGGATATTTTCCGTGCATGTTGTCAATATTACATCTAACAGGCCCTTCTCTGCAAGGGCACGGATAAATATCCGCGCCCGCAGGGGGAATATTCGGTTCAATCATGTTTATACCCATATGCCGGATACATCTTCATGTCTTTCATCACCTCCGTGGAGGGGGTAGGGGATAATTACTCTTTCATATTTATCTAAAAACTTTTCTATATCTCCACTACTTAAATCATAACGCTGTAGAATTTTGTATTCAGTTTTAATTTCATCCAACGGATAACGTTTTAATGTATCCGTATCAAATAAAAACAGGGAAAAAGTATCTAACGGCAATGATTTAGCCCAGTCTGTCCATTTGTTCTGCTTATGGATAAGTTATTGTCCAATCTTTAGCTTGGAGATCCTCTAAAGTCAAGTCGTATTTCTTCAAGTACATCTTGTTTTTTACAATCGTTTCCCATGGGAAATTTTCAATCACCTCTTTGTTAAAAAAGAAAAGCATCATTACGCCATTTTCGAATGTTAATTTCGATTTCATTGAGTATTCTATACAACCATAAAATTCAGCTTGAAATTTACCTACATTATGATTCGGTATCGGAGGATTAAAACTTTCATAACGTTCACCAAAACCAACTAAAGATGTAGAGTCCGGATATGAGTAAGAGATACTAATAACCAAATTATAATCTGAATTGTTTACAATCTTAATATTCTTGTGGCAACTATCAGATTCGTTGCTATTACACTGAGTAGACATCAGGGTAATACCTAATGACAAAATAAAAAAAAGATATTTCATAATTAAAGATTTATGATTGTTTGAAAATATTATCTAGTATAAAACCCCCATGCCGAAAGATCCTACGGCATAACTTCCAATAGTGGTAGCAGTAGCCCAATACCAAGAGAAATGCATAATGCTGTATGCAGGCAAAGCATAAAAAGCCGCTATAGCAACAGGATAACCAAGAATATCCATCGCCGTAAGACCCATTTTAGCATTCTTTATGGCGGTCTGATTGACACTAGAACCAAAACCCTGAGACCAGTTATAGTCAGTAATTGGATTTACTTTATTATCCCATCCTTTGCCATTACTCCTGTGCGCAAATCTTCCTCCGTATTTATCAACAAAATAACTCAACGCCCTTGCATTGGCATCCTGTTCTACAGCATGATATTTATGTGTTCCATCTCCTTTTCCAGCACTGATTAAACTTGGAATACCAAATTTGGGAATAAAAACAGGGCCAAAAGCCTGATTTTGCGTCAGATTTTGAACCATTGGATGGCTAAATCCTATACGAGTTGTCTGATTTCCATTTTTACTTCTATATCCGAACCAAGCAGGGGCAAAATATACTCGACCATTTTTCCATGTACTTAGTCCTTCATTTTTGTTCTTTCCAACAGGCCAAGGTGGTACACAATTTTCACTTGGATCTTGCATAGGTTTGTATAAATGTATTTTCTAGCCTCTGCTGGGTTCATAACATTAACATCATTTAGGCTTAAAAATAATTTCTTTTTTAACAATACTATCTCCAACAATAAAATGTAGATTCATTACGAATTTATGATTCTTTTTCAAACATCTACGATTTAAAAAGAAATTCGAATCAATTGTATCTTTCTTATTATCAAAAGCCAGATAAATTTCTTTATTTGAATAAGGTTCAATAACACTATCCGATAAATAATTAAATTTGTATGAAGAAACAATGCTTTCATAGATAGATACAATTTCCCCTGATTGCTTATCAATATAAACTACAGAATTGGATTTATTGTTAATATGGAGTGGCACAGAATAATAGAACCTACTTAAAAATTTTAAAGTTCCTTCTCCGATTTTCAAACTAACAGAGTCATTAATTATCAATGAATTCACGACTGACTTATACATCACCTTAGGTGGATGACACGACGCAAAAATAATAAAGCTTATTATTAAACATGTTTTTTTCATTGCAATTTTAATTTATAATTCTGGGATGGGTGAAATCCCCCGCCTTTAGGCGGAGCACTTTTTATATTATTTGAATAAATTCCTCATATATAAAAAGCGATCATCCTTTTTGTTGTAAAATCTTATAAATATGTTCCTGTAATGGATATTTTTAGTTTTTCTTTAGGAGGCTTCAGCCTCACAGGACTTTTAGTCCGTTACAGTAACCCACCGCCTCTTTAGGCGTGTGGTTGTTTAGTATTATGGTGTTAAACGTGCATACTCGTCAGCCCAGTAGTCTAAGCAATTCGGATTTACATAAGGATTATTTGAATATCCTGGATTAATAAGATACTCGTATAAAATTCGTTTATAGAAATTAAAACTACCCATGATTTTTTGTTGATAGATGTGAGCCCGTTCATGAGCTAAAGTTTCATGGTACCAACTGGGATCGTCTTTTATATATTTAGCATCCACCATCATATTCCTTCCCAAAGTAATTCCTGATGTAAAATATCGCAAGAGTCCCCCACGCCGATAAATTGGATAACTGTTTTTTATTCCAAAAGCGGCATCATCAGCGGCAAAACGTTCTTTTACGCCAAGAGGGACAATTGCACTTCCCATTAATCCTATTCTAACTCCGGCCATTCCAACACTCAACGCTGCACCCATTGCCGCACCTTTCCATAAGTAACTTGCATCCTGTTTCATTGCCGCCATCATCGCTCCGCTTGCAAGTCCTGTCGCTGCGCCTTTCAGTGCGGAATGCCCTAACTCGTACATTCCATTTTTGAAAGAACTTCCCGCTACGCCTGAAAAATCGCCGATAGCCGCCCCTATACCGCCAGAAAGTGCACCGCCAAATCCGCCTATAACCATACCCATAGTCATATTGCCCATAATGTCGTTGAAATTACCGCCCATTATGGCGGTCATCCCTGCACCGTTAATACCTCCCGACACCATTCCGCCCATCATTCCGCCAGCAACTCCTGCGCTAAATGTACTTGCTCCTCCTGCCGCTGCCGAAGCTGCGACACTTGTTCCGATCGCGGCACCTGCATAACCAGCAACTCCTCCGACAGCTATGCCCGCATAAGTTTGCCAATTATTATAATCCCATTTGGCAGGATTAAAATTACCATTAACAGAAGAGCCACCTAAATATGCACCAATTATAACAGCTGGTATCCAAAACCACTCTCCGCTTGGATCGGTAAACTTAAACGGATTATTCAAGCAGTATGAGTACCTGTTGTAATTCTGACTCAGGAGCATCATTTGCACATACGGGTCAGGCGACAGGAATCTGCCCAGTACAGGGTCGTACATGCGGCCGTTCATGTTGATCAATCCGAACTCTTCCAGATGTTCATGCTCTGTATAGCCGCGGTGGAAAGCAAAGCTATTATTTGTTACCGTCCGGTTGCCCCATGCATCGTATGATGCTTTGAATACCTCCGTGCCATCGCCATCGGTTAGTTTAACTATACTTCCCAGATGATCTTTATGTACATAGTATATCTTATCGGTTTGTCCCTGTTGTTTTACATATACGGCAGCCAGTCCGTCGCCACCTGATATGTAATACAACTGTTTGGTAACACTACCTTCTGTTACGCTCTCGTAATCACCCGCAAAAATAATAGTTTTTTGCAATACATCATTCTTTTTCAGTTCTGTTTTCCAGCGTTGCTGGTCAGGACCATATGTTATGTTTAACAACATATTGTCGGTTCCTACTGTTTCGCTTATACTTGCAGCCTTGTTGAAAGCCGTATAGGTAATTATTTGGTCGTTGGCAGGAAGTAAATTACCGGTGTTTTCTACGGCAGTGACGGCATGGGGACGCGTACCATAGCTGTACAGGCCTAATCCTGTTTTGGAATTGATGTTTCCATTGGGCAGGTAATCCATGCTCATAACGGTAGTCGTACCATGCTTGATAGTAGTAAGCCTGTCCAGATCATCATAAGTAAAAGATTCTGTTTGGGCGATCATCCCTGTACGGGAAGCCAGATTGCCGGTCGCTCCATCAAATTCATAGTCCATGTTACGTAATACGGCAGAACCTTGCATTGTCCTCAGGTTGGTAAGCAACCCCTGGCTGTTGTACGTGCTTGCAGCTATTAGCGTACCTCCTAGCACAGAAGTATAAAACGTACCTGTAGCGCCTGTGGATTCCCAGATAGCCTGCGTACCTGCCAGTACTTTGGATAAGTTCCCGTATGAGTCGTACTGCCTGTTCACCTGCACGCTTCCCGGATACAGTACGCTGCTCAACTGTCCAAGCGTATTATAACCATAGGAGAATTCCAGCAAGCCTGAGCCATCGATATTCCGCTGTTCCGTAAGCATACGCCCCAGATTATCGTAAGTATAAGCGGAATAATTATTCCCTGTCTGTACTTTAGTCAGACGAAGCAAGCCGTAACCGGATGTCCCGTATGTATATGTAGTGGCAGTACCGTCGATTACCGTGGTTGCCGGACGGCCTAAAGCATCGTAGGTATTGGTAGTCTCTTTTCCGTTGCCATCCACCTGTTTTGTTATTCTTCCGGCCGCATCATAAGTGTATGTATACGTGCCTGCATTCGGATCGGTTAAAGTAGCCTGGTTCCCTACGGCATCGTAAGTCATGGAAAAAAACGCATTTCCTGTACCTGTAGTTTTTGGTTTTCCATTTGAATAATACGTATATGCTATGGAAGAAACAGGGTCTGTAACATACTTAACATTACCCCATGCATCCATTGTCTTAGTGAAAGTCCTGCCATTGGTAACTGTCGTTTCCGTTCTATTGCCATAACTGTAAGTTGAACTCTGACCGGAACTGCTGCCGGATGAAGCAACCCTGCCTCTAGCATCGTAAGTAAATGATTCTGTCGTTGTCAGATTCCCTGTTTGGCTCTGCTTTTGCGTAACCTGCCCTTTGGTGTTGTAAGAGGTTGTCTGTTTGATGGCCATGCTTTTTTCACCGATGGTTTCAACCAGTACTTCACGCCCCTTATTATCATACCAGGTTTTTGTCCAGGGGCTTCCTGTAGCTTGCGATAGAATAAAGTAACGTTTAGATGCGTTATTGTTCCAGCCCCATTTCGTAGACTTCTTGTTCCCATCAGGGTAAACCGTAGATGTCACATTGCCCCAGGTGTCGTAAGTATGGGTAGTGGTCAGTATATTGGATGCAAGGGTTTCATCCTTTTCGGTCAATACATTGCCCCAAGCATCATAGGTATAACTCTTTACCAAAGATGCCGGGGTAGTGAAAGTTTTTGTCAGGAACCGGTAAGCGGCGTCATATACATTATTAACCGTAACCGGACTGATGCCCGAACCGCTTTCTACGGTAGTCAGCACATTACCGGCTGCATCATAAGTGTAATCGGTAGTCAGCAGCAGGGAAGAGTCATAATTCGCGATAACCTGCGTCCGGTAACCTTTGGCGGCATCGTACGTAATAGCTGTCTTTTTCGTAAATACGGCGGCGTCATCGGCGTGCTTTTGGGTTAAAGTAACCAATTGCGGTTTATAGCTCCCACCAGCTAGTATGTAATTACTGTACTGTACAGTTTTATACATGTTATTGCCGAAATCCACCTTTTCTTCTTCTTGATATCCGTAAGTGGAATTAAACTTATAAGTTGTGGTCGCGGTATTTCCTTCCAGGTCTTTGTCTGTCCTGGTTGAAGGATAGATGAAATACTTTTTAGAGCCTTTGTCTGCAACAGATAATGTTATATTGGTTTCGGCAGTCTTGCCATCTACAGTCGTTTTGGAATATGTAGCCGAAGGAATAAAGAATGTTGTGTTCCATGTCTTGATACCCGATTCGGTTACTGTCCCGAGCGTGGTGTTGGTTGCTGTCTGGGAAGCGAATCCTAACATTCCTTTTCCCTGCAAATGTACTTTCAAACCACTATATTGGTAATTAGTGGTCATACTGCCGGCAACGCCGTTATTGGCTGTAACCGATTCTACAGCATGGATCGGAATGGTGTAATCGGCCATCGGGTAAACGCTTCCGGTTCCTTTAGTATAAATACCTCCATTAGCGAATGAAGCATAGCTAACAGAAGTATTACTACCGTAGCTGTCTGTGACAGAGGATATCTTCCCATTGCCGGAATTGATACTGTTTTTATAGAACCGCCATACCGGATCAGCACTGGCATTGGTACTGCTGTAAAAATTATAACCGTAGTTTATCAAATCAACCTGTCCGTCGCCATTAAAATCCCCTGTTAGATAACGATCAGGGAGAGCGTCATGTTCCTTTTTTGAAGTTGCTACCCTTTCCTGGGTAAGCGCTGTTCCTGTGGAACGCATCCAATAGGAGTAAGTGGTATTGAATTCACCCCACGTACTGATAACAATACCTAATATTTTGTCGTGCTTTTTATCATACATTGCTTTGGTGATAATCACATCGGATTTTCCATCATTATCGAAGTCAAGAACCTGAACTCCAAATCTGTTATTATCATAACTGGTGAAATCCTGATCATATATAGCCAATGTACAAGCCAGCACTTTATTAAATATACCATTCCCATTATTCAAAGCAAAATGCCAGTTGCTATCTCCGGTATCATTCATGATAAAGTCCATCCTGCCGTCCCCATTAAAATCACCGGAACGGATCATCCAGACATTTCCTATATTAGTACCAGTCGTTCTGTAGCTGTCGGAGAATGTGGATGTCGATATTCCATTGCCCTGATTCCAGAAAATACAGTATCCGCCGCTATAGAAAACCAATATATCATCCAGCCCGTCTCCATTATAGTCAGATAAAAATAATTTTTCCGGTTTAGAGGATAATGTAAGATTTAAGCTGGCTCTGTAAAGGGTAGTTCCCGAATTTAAACCAATAACATCACATGCATATTTATTGTTACTATGGTCTTTTTCAATAACAATCAAGTCTTGTTTGCCATCTTTATTAACATCAGCGGATGCATAAAGCGGCATTTCTGATGTATTCTTAAGCTGATAAAGAAATTGCTTATTATGTAAAGCACCACCCGCAAATCTAAATTCAACAACCTTATAGTTTACCTCATTGATTATTGAAAGATTCGGTACAAGCAAATCATTTATACCGTCCCCATTGAAATCTACGGCGAAAGGCCCTCCTTTTACTACTCTCCAATCTCCCATATCGAATGAAGCGCCTAATGAATAAGGGCTACCGGTTGAAAATTGAGGTTTTCCATAGCTGTCAAGCGATGCGGAATAAATATACGCATATGTATCGTATGTCCAAGAGTTAACGCCTGTTAGTATTTTGGCTGAAGTAACACTGGCTATATCAGTCAACCCGTCACCATTAAAATCCCCTGACGTGAACTGTTGTTCCCCAAGAGTTAAATAAGAAGAACTTGCCGGTGTATTTACTGTAACGGTATTTACCGATTGGTACATTGAAGGCAGGTAATTCCAATTCAAAGTAAACGGCTTCAATGCTTCCCCTGCGCCATTTTTGAGCGTAACCTTGGTTAAGCGGGAGAATTTTGTAGATGAACCATCACCGGTATCGTTATATGTCAATTCGTAAGTACGGTATACATTGCTGCCCGTTCTGGCTGAAATACTGTTTAACCTGTAATTCATATAACCTTTTACATTCTCGATATAAAACGGAGATGAATCGTTGCGGTAGCTGTAATTGAAAGCAACGGTATTCGTTAATCCGGTAGACGTATTTTTATTATTACCGTAGGTTATTGTATTCGGATACATGAAATAACTCCAGTTATAATAAGAATAGGTCATATAATTACCCATCGGGTCTTCCAGATAATCCAGGTACCAGGCATTAATGCGTGGAGAACTGCCTGAGGTATAGCTTTGTCTCCCGGAAGCAGTATTTCCATAATAAGATTTCATCCCATTGGAATGCTGAATCTCAAACCATGCATCCGCAGTACCCGTGTTATATGTACCGTGAAAAATCACTTTCGTGAACGGATCGGATTCAGGATAATAGACGGCACCTTCCTGACCTGCCGTACCGGATGAATATATCAACCGTTGCCCGTCAAGATAGAAAGCATCATTCCCCAGATAAGCCATTTTTGAAGCTGTTCCGTCGTGATAAATATCTTTTGGTGCGCGGGTAATAGCAGATAAACCTGAAAGATTACATCCCCAACCTGCAACACCATTCCCTGACTGGCTGTTATAGACAATAGCCAGAGACGGCTGCATGCCCCCTACGCCTTGCGGCACTTCAATAGGGATGGAAATTGTGGCCGCTCCGGTCGGAGATACATTGAAATTTCCTCCGACTGCTCCTACAGGGTCAGTGTCGGAACTGTATGCATTTGGTATGTCCGTATAACCGAATTCTTCTGAGGAATATCCAATAATACCTGTTGTGATAAGTCCTGAAGAACTATATCCTTCCGAAACAATATAATAGGTTCCGACATCCAACGTCTGCTGTATAAAAGAATGCAAGGTAGAGGCGGAACACGCCCCTTCGCCCAAATAATCGTCATTGACGGCCAGCGTATTGCCGGAAGCATCCAGCAAGGTCATGTATGTATCGAAAGCCGAACCGCAATGAGTCATGGTGACCAATGCCTTTTTTGTAAGCGTGAACTTGTAAAAAATGTCGTTCGGAGTGCGTACCGTATGCTGGTTCGTGTAATTTACAGTATTCTGTGTATCGGAATAGTCAAAGCTACCACTGAATACTCCAACATCAATAGGATCATTAAAATTATCCCCTTTTAGATTGTAAACTTTCCCACTTATATTAGTTAGAATAACGCCATTGGTACTGTACCCTTCGGAAACAATATAATAAACACCGGCATCCAGGTCTTTTTTAAGATATGAATGTAGCGTACTGGAACATTGTCCGACGCCGGAATAATCATCATTATAGGCTATTACTGTCCCTGCAACATCCAATAAATACAAATAAGTATCTGAAAGGGTTGATCCGCAGTGGCTTATTGTTATTTCCGTTTTTTTATTTAATGTAAGCTTGTAGAAAACATCATTGGAAGACTTGCCCACATACGCATTCGTGAAATTTGTGGTATTCTGCGAATTGGAATACGAAAAGTCCGAGGAGAATGTCCCTGCGATTATCGGGTCACTGAGGCTTTCCCCTGAACCGGTCACAGTTCCGGAAATACTGGTCAGGATAACCCCGTTTGCACTATACCCTTCCGAAACAACATAATAAGTACCGGCATCCAGGTCTTTTTTCAAGAACGAATGCCTTATATTGGAGCATTGTTCAGTGGAACAATCATCATTGTTATCGATCTGGCTACCCGATGCACTCAACAGGTATAAAAAGGTATCGGAAAGCGTCGATCCGCAATGCGTCATAGTAACCGTCATCTTTTTATTCAATGTGAATTTATAGTATACATCGTTTGTGGACTTGCCTGTATAGCTATTGG
This sequence comes from Prevotella sp., assembly GCA_031263965.1. Taxonomy (GTDB): domain Bacteria; phylum Bacteroidota; class Bacteroidia; order Bacteroidales; family Dysgonomonadaceae; genus Dysgonomonas. The sequence continues at coordinate 14,551 of JAISES010000164.1, forward strand.
TGAAGCCGGTCGTATTCTGCGAGTTGGAATATGAAAAATCCGCACTGAATGTTCCCGCAACTATCGGGTTCGACATTGTATTTCCTGTTTGCGCATTCAGCAATGTCAGGTTAAACAGGATTGACAGTATGGCGGGTAAAATCTTTCTCATAATAAAAAGGTATTAAATTTTACTTTTTGATAATTTTCCACGAACTGTATTCCCCATCGATATTGATCCGGAGGACATACAACCCGCTGGCCTTGCCGCTTATATCCAGATCATCAGTAGCCGAATTCATCTTTTTCCGGAGCACAACCTGTCCCTGCATATTGACAATAGTAAGGTTCACCGATTTACAATCTTCGAAATCCGATACCTCAACTTTTAACTGGCCTTCCGTCGGATTCGGGTAAATCTTGATTGTCCTTTGAGCAAGTTCTTCGGTGAAAAATGAAGATTCTGTTTCAGAGGCAGATTTCGTCAGCACTATTTCCCGTTTTATACGGTTTCCGGCTGCGTCATATGCATATTGAATTTTTTGGGCATTCATTGTACCGGACAATACAATAAACAATAAAGAGAATAAAATCTGTTTCATGGTAAATTGTGTTTTAGAAATTATTCGTAAGGTGTACTTATTTATGCAAATTACTGCTGGTGCGATAATTTATTAAACGATTTAACATTAAAATAATTCGAGTTCTTTGACTTTTTGATTGAATTGACGTCGTTCTGTGAGAAGTTCGCGGATTGGAGTTTTGTCGA
>JAISES010000165.1 GCA_031263965.1 Prevotella sp.
AAGACGTTGCCCGTGTACAGAAGCTGCCATTGGCAGATTCAAACCGCCTGGCTAAATTTGTTCCCGACCGTATCCCTGACAAAAAGAAGGTCACATTAAAAGACGCCATAGCATATGTACCCGAGCTGAAAGAAGCAGCCGGCAGCAGCGACCCTATATTGCGTGATACACTTAAATATGCCCAGATGCTGGAAGGCAATGTGCGCAACGTGGGAGTTCATGCATGTGGTATTATCATCGGCCAGCAGGATATATCGGATATAGTACCGGTCAGTACGGCCGAAGATAAAGAAACCGGCGAGAATATCTTAGTTACGCAATACGAAGGTACGGTAATTGAAGAAACCGGACTTATCAAAATGGACTTTTTGGGATTGAAAACTCTTTCAATCATCAAAGAAGCTCTCGAGAATATCAGGCACACTACAGGTGAAAATATAAATATTGACACCATATCGCTCGAAGATCCGAAAACTTACGAGCTTTATAGCCAGGGAAAAACAACCGGAACATTCCAGTTCGAGTCGGCAGGTATGCAGAAATGCCTGAAGGAGTTGCAGCCATCCAAATTTGAAGACCTGATAGCGATGAATGCCCTTTATCGTCCGGGCCCGATGGATTATATCCCATCCTTTATTGCGCGTAAACACGGAGATGAAGATATAGCATATGATATTCCGGAAATGGAAAAATATCTGAACGACACCTATGGCATCACGGTCTATCAGGAACAGGTCATGCTATTGTCAAGACAGTTGGCCGGTTTTACCCGGGGACAGTCCGACGAATTGCGTAAAGCAATGGGTAAAAAACTCATCGACAAAATGAATGCCCTGAAAGAAAAATTCCTTGCCGGAGGAATGAAAAACGGACATGGAAAGAAAACCCTGGAAAAGATATGGGCGGATTGGGAAAAATTTGCCTCTTATGCATTCAACAAATCCCATGCGACATGCTATTCATGGGTAGCCTACCAAACGGCATGGCTGAAGGCAAACTATCCATCGGAATACATGGCGGCCGTACTCTCCCGTAACTTATCGAATATTACGGAAATCACCAAGTTCATGGACGAATGTAAGGCTATGAGCATGAATGTACTCGGCCCTGATGTAAACGAGTCGTATCTCAAATTCTCAGTAAACAAAGCAGGCGATATACGTTTCGGCCTTGCTGCGGTAAAAGGAGTAGGTGAAGGCGCCGTGATGAATATTATTGAGGAGCGCCGGCGTAATGGCGCTTTCAGCAATATTTTCGACTTTGTGGAACGCGTAAACCTCAGCTCATGCAACAAAAAGAATATAGAATCATTGGCTTTGGCCGGAGCCTTCGATGCCTTTAGCGAAATAAAGAGAGAGCAATTCTTTGGAATTAATACAAAAGGCGAAACTTTTATAGATCAGCTGATACGTTACGGGAACAAATATCAGGTGGATAAAAATCAGGCGGCCAATTCGTTATTCGGCGACGACGCATCGTTCGATATTGCACATCCTGAAATACCCAAGGTGGATAAATGGTCTGATTTAGAGCGTTTAAATAAAGAACGCGAACTAATCGGCATCTACCTGTCGGCCCACCCGCTGGATGAATATAAAATAGTACTGAATTATGCCTGCAATGTGGGTATGTCCGAAATAGAAGACAAAGATGCTCTCAAGAACAGGGAGGTTTCTTTCGGCGGATTGGTTAGTAGCGTGCGTGAGGGAATTACTAAAAACGGAAAACCTTTTATGATAATCCGGATCGAGGATTTTACAGGTAGTGGAGAAATTCCTTTGTTTGGCGATGATTATATCAACTTTGGAAAATATGGCCGTCCGGGGCTCTATGTCTATATTAAAGGGCGTGTACAAGGGCGAAGATTCGATGCCAGCCAGATGGAACTGAAAATTCAATCCATCCAACTTTTGCCGGATGTTAAGGATAGCTTGATAGAAAAGCTGACCATAACTTTGCCATTGCATGACATGAATACCCAGATAGTTGAAGAACTATCCACATTAACCAAAAACAATCCCGGAAATTCTTTGCTATATTTCGAAGTCGTAGATGGAGAAAAAAATATGAAAGTAGAACTTTTTTCCAGAAACTTCAAGATAAGCGTAAAACAGGAACTAATTGATTATCTGACAGAAAACGAAAGTTTTATATTTACAGTAAATTGATCCTTTCATATTTTAAATAGATTAGTTACCTTTGCAGAGATATAAAAGTAAATAAATTATATATATACAATAAATAAACAAATAGATAACAGTTATGGCTTTAGAAATTACAGACGCCGGCTTTGATGATCTTTTGAAATCCGGTAAACCATTGGTTATAGATTTTTGGGCAGAATGGTGCGGTCCATGTCGTATGGTAGGTCCAATTGTTGAAGAATTAGCCGCAGAATATGAAGGCAAAGTTACAATTGGTAAAGTAGATGTTGATAACAATGATGAAATCACATCGAAATACGGCATTCGTAATATACCGACTATTTTATTCATCAAGAATGGAGAAGTAGTAGACAAACAAGTTGGCGCCGCTCAAAAATCAGTATTGACCGAGAAAGTTGAAAACCTGTTGAAATAAACATAAATTATTTCTATATAGAAATAAAACTAAAAATACCGGCTATCAGTGAAATAGCCGGCATTTTTAGTTTTATTTACCATATTCCGCAATACAATCCCATTGTCCGGCAATACCCGGATCTTCCGTGTATCCGTTATTTTCAATTTGCATATATATTATCCATCTTGAAGAATACTTTTTTACTGTTAAAGTAACAATTTATAGTATCATTCATATTGAATATCCGGTTACTATTCTGATAGGACCATTTCCCTTGAATAAAAACCCGGCATAAATAGACCTCATCAGGATTTTTTCGGCTACTCTCCGGTATTTTCTCATATGAGATGGCTTTTATATTGTTTATTTTAGTAATAGTGCCATTATCAATATCACTATTTCTGATATGTTGTTTTACGGCAGCTCCCATCTTATCCAGATCATACTGGGAATTACTACATGAGAATAATCCGATGATGAGTAAAATATAGAATATTGACTTTTTCATAATTAATTCAATTTGCTATTTATTAAATAATACCGGTCAATGGTTTGATTAAGTTTAAGAAAATATGTTTGTTTCTCCGAAACAGTTTCAAAATGCTTTAAGCGCCCGCTTTACCGTGCCCCCCGCTGGCGCGGACATTTGTCCGTGTCCTGCTCGAAGAGCTATCTTTTATAACGGGTAACCTGAATGAATCAGTATAATTTGTATCAGGCCATCGTTCAAATTTACGGAATCTTTATTCTTAAAACAAATCAGTACGAATATTATATGTATTTAAAGGCTAAGAAAGTCTTTTTATAAATCCTATGATAATATCTTTCGCTAAAATTTAAACAGTTTCTTACTATTATTTTTCAAGAATATTATTAATTTAGCATTTCATATGCATTCATACAGGGATGGTTTTCGGCTTTGAGATAATGAATCCGGCAATAATGAAATGAAACGTTTGCGGAGCTATAATTTTCTCGCCTGAACTATGTGATTTATTTCTATAAATAGAAACTAATAATAGAATATCGACAACAATGAAAAAAACGTTATTTACACTGTTTACTCTATCTTTATTCTTTTCGTGCAATAAATCAATGTACTTAAATGTAATGACTTTCAATGTACGCTTCGATCATGCCGGAGATGGGCCTAATAATTGGCAATACAGGAAAGATGCAGCTGCAAAAATCGTAAATATATACGATGTAGATATAATGGGAGGACAAGAAGTCTTAAACAATCAGCTAAAAGATTTATTGGAACGACTACCCGGATATGGCGCAGTTGGAGTAGGACGTGATGATGGACTGGATAAAGGAGACTTCTCACCTTTACTATATAAGAAAAATAGATTTACAGAAG
>JAISES010000222.1 GCA_031263965.1 Prevotella sp.
TGCCTGTCATCGCCCGGAAGCGAGACGGGTTCTTTTGCCATGCTTGGTATTTCATCATACAAATATCGTACATACGCACGTATGATACAAATTTAATTTGAAATAATGTCTAATTTAAATTTATGGATAAAAACGAAAATTTAGAAAAACAACAATTTCTCCGGTTAAATGATATTTTGCCGGAATTCATGAAAATATACCGGAGAGGAAAAAGCAGGCAACCCTATCATATCAACCTGATAGATGAATTGCATCCGCATTCGCGGCGTAATTTAAGTGAAAATGCGCATAGCCGGATATTGGCAAAGCTACTGCAACAGAAATCGCCGGACGGGAAGTTCGAAATTCTGGAAAACTTTGTCCGGTATCTGACAGAAGAAAGATCCGCCGCTTTTGGAAATATCAAAGTGGAAAAACCTGTTATCACACTGGAAAAAGCACATATTGATCTGTGTATAAGGGAAAAGGATTACGCCATTATAATCGAAAACAAAGCAAATTATGCACCAGACCAAGAAAAGCAATTGGAACGCTATATCGATACTGTTCATGAAAAGTTTTGTATCGGTATAGAACGGATTTTTGTGATTTACCTTGCTCACGATGATAAATTTCCGGATGATCAGACACTGGGAAAATATAAAGGTATAATTGAAGGCAGATTCTCGAAAATCTCTTTTCGTGAAGATGTATTACCCTGGTTAAGCGACAGGGTATTGCCAAATGTAAGGTTAAAAGATGAGCATCTTTCTTCCGCTTTGCAACAATATACAGATTATTTGAAAGGAATGTTTAATTTAAGAGAAACAGATAAGATTATGAATAAAGAATTACAGGAATATATAAAAGAACAATTAGGGATTGACAATGGCAAACCTGAAGAAGGCCTTGAAATATTATCCGGCAAAAAAGATGAATTAATGAAAGTTCTGAACCAATTTGATTTACTGGCGACGAAAATCAGACTTTCCTACTTTCCTGAATGGAAAAAGAAACTGGAAAAAGATGTTGAAAATTATAAGGATAAAATTCCGCATATTATTAATATTATATATGAAGGAACTGATAATATCAATAATAGTAGTAGCCTGGCATTAGAATTCCGCCTCGGCAATGTGGAATTTTCCGTTGTACTTTGGTGTTATAATCAACGTTTTCATTATGGAATAAATTGTTGGTATGGTTCATGTGACACAAAACGTACAGAAGATGAAGCTTTTGTCAGGGATATATTGAAAGAATTCGGTTTAAATTGTAGTGATAGCGCGTGGTATGGTTATCAGTATTTAAATGATGATCATTATTCTGTGGATGATGTTTATCCTAAATATATGGAATTAGTGAATAAAACGATAGAAGTAGTCAAAGAAAAAACGGATTGTCTTTGATATATGAATTAATACTGCACCCTCGTTATCTTTCTATGTGAAAGCAAAAGGAGAAAACGGATATCCAAAACATATCTTTTCGCATTGCATCCTCTTAATTTTCAAAAACTTTGCGTACATTTGTGCGATTTTAAGAAGTTTAGAAAAAATATTTATGATGAATCCGATTACAAAGAGTATCGATTTGGGTGATGGAAGGTCTATCACCATTGAAACCGGAAAACTAGCAAAACAAGCTGATGGATCTGTTACGCTACGCATGGGCAATACTATGCTGCTTGCCACAGTTTGTGCTGCAAAAGATGCAAATCCGGGAGTTGATTTCATGCCTTTACAGGTAGAGTATAAAGAAAAATTTGCTGCATTTGGCCGTTTCCCGGGAGGTTTCCTACGCAGGGAAGGCCGTGCTTCAGACTATGAAATACTGGTTTGCCGCTTGGTTGACCGCGTACTTCGCCCGTTGTTCCCTGACAATTATCATGCCGAGGTTTTTGTTAATGTTATCCTGTTCTCTTCTGATGGAGAAGATATGCCGGATGCATTGGCCGGATTGGCAGCTTCGGCAGCTTTGGCTGTTTCCGATATTCCATTCAATGGCCCGATCTCGGAAGTGAGAGTCGCACGCATCGATGGACAGTTCGTTCTGAATCCTACATTTACCCAATTGGCGCAAGCCGATATAGACATTATGGTAGGAGCTACGATAGATAATATCATGATGGTAGAAGGCGAGATGAAAGAAGTTTCGGAAGCGGAAATGCTCGAAGCCATCAAATTTGCCCACGAAGCTATCAAGGTACAATGTCAGGCGCAAATAGAACTGATGGAAGCTGTAGGCACAACTAAAAAACGCGAATACAGCCACGAAACAAACGACGAAGATTTACGTAAAGATGTATGGGCCAAATGCTTCGACAAAGCTTATGCGGTAGCTACATCTTGCAATACAAATAAACACGAACGCAGTGATAATTTTGCTGCTATCGTGGACGAATATAAAGCGAACCTTACGGATGAAGAATTGGCCGAAAAAGGAGCTTTAATTTCCCGTTATTACCATGATGTGGAAAAAGAAGCTATGCGCCGTTCCATTCTTGATGAAGGTAAACGCCTCGATGGACGTAGTACAACCGAAATCCGTCCTATCTGGAGCGAAGTGGACTATCTTCCGGGAGCGCATGGCTCAGCGGTTTTTACCCGCGGTGAAACTCAATCGCTGACTACTGTTACCCTAGGAACAAAACTTGATGAGAAGATCATCGACGATGTACTGAACAACGGAAAAGAAAGATTCCTTTTACATTATAACTTCCCTCCGTTTTCGACAGGGGATGCAAGACCACAACGCGGAGTAGGCCGTCGTGAAATAGGTCACGGGAACTTGGCTCACAGGGCATTGAAACCAATGATTCCAAGCGAGTATCCTTACGTGATACGTGTCGTTTCCGACATATTGGAGTCGAACGGTTCTTCTTCTATGGCTACGGTTTGTGCCGGAACACTTGCTCTGATGGATGCAGGGGTGAAGATTAAAAAACCTGTGACAGGTATTGCCATGGGGCTTATCTCCGAAAAAAAGGGAACAAATTACGCTGTACTTTCCGATATTTTGGGCGATGAAGACCACTTGGGAGACATGGACTTCAAAGTATGCGGAACCAAAGATGGTATCACAGCAACCCAAATGGATATCAAGGTAGACGGACTATCTTACGAAATACTTGAAAAAGCTTTGAACCAGGCTCGTGAAGGCCGTTTGCACATTATGGGTAAAATACTTGAAACATTGCCGGAACCACGTCCTGACTTGAAAGACAATGCACCTCGTATTGAAGTAATAATCATCAATAAAGAATTTATAGGAGCTGTTATCGGCCCTGGCGGAAAAATTATCCAGGGAATACAGGAAGAAACCGGAGCGACAATAACCATTGAAGAAATAGATGGTTACGGACGTGTAGAAGTTTCTGCAACCAACAGACAATCTATTGAAGCTGCTGTTGCCAGAATCAAAGGTATTGTAACTGTTCCTGAAGTAGGCGAAGTGTATACTGCTAAAGTACGTTCGGTAATGCCTTATGGTGCATTCTGCGAATTCCTGCCGGGTAAAGACGGTTTGCTTCATATCTCTGAGTTATCATGGGATCGTGTGGAAGACATGGAAAAGGCAGGCTTGAAAGAAGGCGACGAAATAGAAGTGAAACTGATAGATATAGACCCTAAAACAGGTAAATTCAAATTATCCCGTAAGGTACTTCTTACTCGTCCTCCAAGACCGGAAAGACCTATTCAGAAAAACAACAATGCTGAGGGTAATTCCCAACAGCAAGCTTAATTAAACAATTTAGCGTTCCTATATAAAGAATCCCGATTGAATAAAAATATCAATCGGGATTCTTATTATTTACAGATGTTACGCAACAAAAAAAACAGTATCATTCCATATTCATGTACTTTTTCCTGCGCGCAATCGAAGATTGCTTGCGTTCCTTTTGCCCTAAGCAGCAAAAGGAACCAAAAATGCTTTGAGCGCCCGCTTTACTGTGCGACCCGTGGCAGGCTCAAAGGCTAAACGGGCTGAACTCGCATCTTCGATGCTCAGACAGGCATCCCGTTTAACGCCTTTTTCTCCTGACGGGTTCCCCGCATGTAAAGCATACGGCGCAGGGCTGGCGCGTATTATTGTCGCATTGCGGTTTCGTCGTTCTTGTCATGCGTCAGCCTGACGGCCTTGGCGGATAGACGGGGTACCCACACAGCGAAGCGGGCGTTAAAAACAAAATTCTGTCTGAGCATCGCTAGATGCGAGTTTATTTTGTTTAGCCGGCAAGCTGATTGTGGGTCGGCTATCCGCTACAGCCTTGACTTTTTGTAACTTTTTGGTCAAGCAAAAAGTTAAGAGCAAGCAATCTTCGATTGCGCGCAGAAAAAAAACGATAAAATAATATGGAATGATACTGTTTTTTTTGTTGCGTAACATCAGTTTATAATTTTTTATTCAGAAGCCGCGCTGCCGCATAGCCTCAAAGGTGAGAACGGCAGTAGAGACAGACACATTCAACGAATCTATTTTACCACGCATGGGAATTTTGATACGGGTATCGGCATTTTTTAGCCAGAAATCAGTCAGGCCATCGGCTTCCGTACCCATTACTATCGCAGACGGATGTGTAAAATCTGTGTCCTGATACCATTGCGATGCCTGTAATTCGGCAGCGAATGATTTTATATGCTTTTTGTGCAAAAAGTCCAGAGCCTCCTGCGAAGTACAAACAGCCGTCTGAACGGTAAACAAGCACCCTACACTGGAGCGTATAACATTAGGATTGTATATATCCGTCGCAGGATCGCAGATTATAACAGCATCTGCTTGCGCGGCATCTGCCGTACGGAGTATTGCACCGAGATTACCGGGCTTTTCCACTGCCTCCAGAATTATTATAAACGGATTGCCTGATAGTTTCATATCCGGCAATCCGTGATCTTTAGGTTTCGCCAAGACCAACAACCCGTCCGATCCCTCGCGATAAGCTATTCTTTCAAAAACTGAAACACCCACTTCGAACGTCTTACGTTCGGAAACAGTATCCAACACATCGGGATAATCTGTTTTATCGAACAGTTCCGGACAAACAAAAACAGAATCAATCTCATAACCGGCTGCCAGAGCAAGGCTCATTTCGCGCGCTCCTTCAAAAAAGAACAGATTTTGGTCTCTCCGCTCCTTACTTTTAGACAGCTTGACAATATTTTTTATTCCCGGATTTTGTAGACTAGTTATTTTTTCCATCTTCGGCCAATTATACTCAAATACAAAAATAGATATTAAGTTCTATAAAATAATTATTGCCGTATCTGAGAACAACCTTTTTTTCTATTTACCGGCAATCCTGATTTTATTATTTCTGTATTGACGCTTAAAATACAACAACTGAGAGGCTGAGTATATCCGCATACTATCCGCCAATTCCCGATGTTCGTCAATAATATTTACGGTAGATTTGTTACGATAGTCAAACAGCATTTGCCGCTTTGTATTAAGTGAGTATATATAGAACATATCCTTATCAACACACCCCATCATATTATCGGAAGCAAAGCTGACAAACCGCCGGTTGTCTTTCATCAGATCAACCCCCAAAGTATTATTGACATAAGAGGCATTCAGCAGCCCCATTATGGTTGGAAACACATCCATCTGGCAACCTAGACCGGAGAAGATACGATGAGTATTTCCGAAGGATTGCGAGTAAATAATCAGAGGAATGTGATGATACGACAACGGCATTTCATATGTCTGTTTACCAACGATTTCGCCATGATCTCCTAAAAACACAAAAATAGTATTATCAAACCATTCTTCAGCAGCACACCGCATCATAAACTCGCGGATACAATCATCCGCATAAGCAACGATTTGCTCTTCCGCTTTATCGCCTCTATCTTTAAATTGGGGAGGAATAACAAACGGTGGATGATTGCTCACCGTAAGTATCGTTGCAAAAAATGGCCGGTCTTGCTTTGCGGCCTCTGTTAACTGCGAATGAGCATAGTTAAATAAATACCTGTCGGAAACGCCATATATATTTACAAGCTCGGTTGATGGATAATCTTCCTGTGAATAAACATGGTCAACATCATTCTCTTTCAGAAAACTCATCATATTGTCATACTGAGGTTCATGCGGCAAAAAAAAGATTGTTTGATAACCCTCTTTTTTCAATGTAGGAGCGAGACCCTGACAAACAGGCACTTGTACACCTTTCATTATATTTTCATCAAAAAATGAAGGCAACCCGCTAAATGTACACCATACCCCCTGATTAGTATGTGTCCCCATTGAATAAAAATTCTCAAAGAAGTACGATTTTTGCTTCAACTCGTTCAGGTATGGGGTAATAAACTGATCTTTATACTTTATGTCCAGAAAGTTCATCGACATAGACTCCATCAATACAACAACAACATTCTTTTTATTCCGGGCTCCGGTTGCGACAACATCTCTGGCTATGGGAGAATTATATTTCACTGTATCTATCCCAAGATAATTCCTTACCGTTTCGATGGCTTGTTGTCCGGAAACCAAATCATCTATTGATTTTTGTTTATGCTGTTTATTTAAAACATCTTTGATTAGATAAAAAGCCGGATTCAATCCCAATTGATTCAGAAACGAATTGTTACAAAAATAAGCATGGCTGGTTTTTATAGGATTCCGGCCGGCAGTGCCCCTTATTCCTAAAAGACACAATCCGTACATCATAAGAGTCAGAGGTATCCACAAGATATATTTTTTCCGGGTAAGATTTGAATGCTCATTCTGCCATAAAGACTTACTCATTTTGATAACCAAATAAGCAAAGACTAGCATAACAACAATAAAAACCACAAAATAAGCATAATATAAACTCTCTTGAAAGATCATGGATAAAGCTTCGCTGCTCTCCTCCTTCCAGTTGAAAATGGAAGCGTCTATATGTTTGAAAAAGTACTTAAAGTAGGGAATATCAGATACCGACAAAGCGAATATCAGCCCAAAGAATACAATATAGTACACACTTGTTATTTTTATCACCACCTTATTTTTTATATTTAATAAGGCTGGAACCGATAAGGCCACAAGCGGTAAAACACTTACATAGCAAGCAATAACATTGTCGAACCAAACACCCTTTACCAGAGCATTAAGAATTAAACCAAATTCACCTTCCGTATTTTCCCAATTACTAAAAAGCAACAACACTCTTATTAAGAGCAGGAAAAACAAAGCTAACAGGTGAACTGAAATGAAGTATCGAAATATGGCGGAAATTTTCATCATTTTATTTTTTCATTGACAACTGCACCCTTTTTCTGGATAAATCCACGGACAGGATTTTTACTTCAACATGTTGATGCAGTGAAACAACTTCTGTAGGATCCGATATAAACCTGTCGGTCAATTCGGATATGTGTACCAGACCATTTTCCTTAATACCAATATCGACAAAACACCCAAAATTGGTTATATTAGTTACAATACCCGGAAGAACCAGTCCTTCCCTCAGGTTTTCTATTGTACGTATATCCGGATCAAATTCAAAAACTTTAATTCCTTTTCTCGGATCCCGCCCTGGCTTATCCAACTCTTGCATTATATCATTCAGAGTAGGTAATCCAACCTTATCGGTAACATATTTATCCAACTTTAATGATTTCTTCAAATCTTTATTCTCAATCAGGTCTTTTACCGAACATTTCATTTCTTTGGCCATGGCCTCCACTATATGATAACTTTCGGGATGAACAGCCGAATTATCTAATGGATTATCCGCATCTGTTATACGAAGGAAGCCGGCACATTGTTCAAAAGCCTTATCTCCCATACGCGGAACTTTCATCAGCTCTTTTCGCGATTTAAATGCGCCGTTGGCAGTGCGGTAATCTACTATATTTTGAGCTAAAACAGGGCCTAAACCGGAGACATAAGTCAATAAGTGCTTACTGGCTGTATTCACAGTCACACCGACAAGATTCACGCAGCTTTCAACAGTCAGATCAAGTGATTTTTTCAATTTTGCCTGGTCTACATCATGCTGGTATTGCCCTACGCCTATCGATTTAGGGTCTATTTTTACCAATTCGGCCAATGGATCTGCCAAACGACGGCCAATAGAGACTGCCCCTCTTACCGTAACGTCGTAATCCGGAAATTCCTCGCGGGCTGTTTTCGATGCCGAGTATATGGATGCTCCATTTTCACTGACAACAAAAACCTGAACTGCTTTTTCGTACCGCAAATTGGTGATAAAACGCTCGGTTTCACGACCGGCTGTCCCATTTCCTATTGCTATGGCATCTATATTATACGTCGTTACCAGTTTCACGACCTTACTCCCTGCTTTAGATATTTCATTCTGTGGCGGATGCGGATATATAGTCTCGTTATGTATAAGATTTCCTTCGGCATCAAGGCACACCAGCTTGCACCCCGTACGATAACCGGGGTCAATACCTAAAACCCTTTTTTGTCCTAACGGCGGAGCCAACAGCAACTGACGCAAATTCTCAGCAAACACCCTGATCGCCTCTTCGTCTGCTTTTTCTTTCGACAGATTTCCAAACTCCGTTTCAATAGATGGTTTGAGTAACCGTTTATACGCATCTTCTATAGCATCGGCAACATAATTTGTAGCCTCATTGTCGTTATCACCTTTGAGAAAACGCTTGTCCAACCGCTCTAAAGCAGCGTCTTCATCCGGCGAGATATTTACACGTAAGACGCCTTCCGATTCTCCTCTCCGTATTGCCAGAATACGATGGGAAGTGGCCTTGTTCAGACGTTCCGAAAAGTCAAAATAATCACGGTATTTATCTCCTTCTTCCTCTTTTCCTTTAACAACTTTGGATGTTATCACAGCCTCCCTCTGAAACAAGTTACGTATGGCATTACGGGCATATTCATCCTCATTTATCTGCTCGGCTATAATGTCGCAAGCTCCGGCGATCGCATCTTTTGCATTCTTCACATCTCCTTTTACAAATGCTCTGGCTTTTGCTTCTACATCTATTGGATGCTGTAACATGATAATATCGGCTAATGGCTCCAAACCTTTTTTACGGGCTATTTCGGCCCGGGTCAGCCGTTTTGGTTTATAAGGGAGGTATATATCTTCAAGTTCCGGGGCATTCCAGCAGTTTTCAATTCTGGATCTTAACTCCGGAGTCAATTTTTCTTGCTCGTCAATCGATTTCAGAATCGTCTCCTTACGCTTTATCAGTTCATTTAATTTGTCATTATGTTCTTTAATTGCCGTTATCTGAACTTCGTCTAGCCCTCCTGTCGCCTCTTTCCGGTAACGGCTTATAAACGGGATTGTCGCTCCCGAAGACAAGAGCTCTATGGTTTTTGCTATCTGAGACTCCTTTATGTTTAATGCAGATGATATTAAAGATATTATTGTCATGGTTTTTGATTATTAGCCGGACAAAGATAAGCCAAAAAACAGAAAAGCCTGCTAAAAATTAGCAGGCTTTTCTTTATATGATATTTAAACGATTATTCAACAGGAATGTCTTTATTTACATTTTTACTGCCGACCAAAGCATAGAATAACAGATAAGCCAATCCAACGAAAACAATCCAATAACTGGCAAAATAGTTACCGCCTTCTCCCATGTCAGCAACAGCACCTTGCAATAGGGGAAGAACTCCACCACCACATACCATTACCATAAAAATACCTGACGCCATCTTCGTGTATTTACCTAAACCTTCAACTGCAAGATTAAAGATACCTCCCCACATAATAGAAGTACATAATCCACAAAGAACAAGCAACACCACTCCTAGAGGAACTTCGGCTAACCCAAATGAAATATCGCTCTTAAAAACAGGCATTTCCACCGGAGTGCTTGGCAATAGAATCGCAGCTAACACCAACACCATACCAATCAAAGAAACTACTGTTAGCATAGATTTACTGGAAACTCTCGCCGCTATAGATGCACCGATAAGACGACCGATAAGCATCAAAAACCAATATGTACCCGCAATAGATCCCGCAATAGCAGCATCAATTTTTAAGCCTTCGGTACCAAGTAGAATCAAGAAATTCGGAATACCTACCTCTACACCTACATAAATAAAAATACCAATAGCGCCTAATATAAAATGACGGAACGATAATGCACTATGCTGGTCTTTTCCAGATGATTTTACTTCTGTTTCAATACCCGGTTCCGGAATATTCACCAGTGATAATACAATAAATACCAAAGCAAATAATCCCATTGCGATGAACAATGCAGGTGAAGCATTGCTAATACTGGCATTGCTACCAACAAGATAACCAACCAATACCGGAACGATTGTTGCATTCAAAGAATTGAATGATCCTCCATATTGAATTAATTGATTTCCTTTGTTTCCACCACCACCTAGCGTATTTAACATCGGGTTCACCACTGTATTAAGCATACACATAGAGAAACCGGCAACGAATGCACCTATCAAGTAAACAAAAAACTCTTCTACCTGACCAGAAAGATATTGAATGCCAACACCTACAAAACCAACAGCAATAGCTGCAAGTGCAGTTTTCTTATAGCCGATTTTTTTAAGCAAAAGACCTGCTGGAATACCCATAAATGCATACGCAATAAAATTGCAGAATGTACCCAACTGTGACATCCAGTTCGGCGCATCAAATTGCTCTTTTAGTACTTTTGCAAACGGACCGCCTAGCCCTGTTACAAATGAAATCATCCCAAACAGGATAATCATCATAATAATGGGTAACAAATAATTTTTCTTTTCCGTACTCATTGATTAAAATTTAGATTAAATTTTTTTATAGTTGTATATCATTCTCTTTCAATTATTCACTTTCCTCAGAGAATTCAAGGAGTAACTAAATTTCAACAGAACTCAATTACCCCCTGACTATCTCCCGGATGCCAACGCATCCGACTCATGGTTGTTTAGGTTAAGTGAAGATTGTTCTTATCAAAAAAACGATGTAAAAATACTTATCTCTTTTTAGCTGTCCTTTTAAAAAAATATGTTGTACAACATACAAATTTAGTATTGGAATTACATTTCTTTTCATATCAATCTGATACTACATTCCTCACAGCACCTGTCTTTTTGATTTTCCATTGATTACTCAAAAAAAAGACATGCAGATTATCAATACCTTACATTATCCTAAAAGCGTTTCGTATCAAAATACAAACAAAAAGGAACATATAGTAACTCTTTGAAATGTGGAATAAATATCGATTAATAATTAAAATTTCATAAATGGAATATCTATGGGATTAACAATATTTAATATTGAATTAATTAAGAAACAGTTTCCAAGAAACTGTTTCCAAAGATTATTCTCCTCTACTGTAGTTTGGAGCTTCGCTTGTAATAGTCACATTATGCGGATGGCTTTCGGCAACTCCGGCATTTGTAATACGTGTAAATTTAGCGTTATGCAGTTCTTCAATATTATTAGCACCACAATAGCCCATACCTGCACGAAGACCTCCTGTTATTTGGTAAACAACCTCGTATAGAGAGCCTTTGTACGGAACACGGGCCGCAATTCCTTCCGGTACAAGTTTCTTTATATCGGCTTCCATGTCTTGGAAATAACGGTCTTTAGAACCTTTCTCCATCGCTTCCAACGATCCCATGCCTCTGTATGACTTGAATTTACGTCCGTTGAAGATAATAGTTTCGCCAGGCGATTCTTCTACTCCGGCAAGCAATGAACCCATCATAACCGAGTTTCCACCGGCTGCCAGAGCCTTTACAATATCACCGGAATAACGCAAACCGCCATCTGCAATCAAAGGGATATCTGTGCCTTTCAGTGCTTTAGCCACATCGTAGATAGCCGATAGCTGAGGCACACCTATACCTGCAACTACGCGCGTAGTACAAATAGAACCAGGCCCAATACCAACTTTTACAGCATCGGCTCCTGCATCAGCTAAATATTTAGCAGCATCGCCCGTTGCTATATTACCTACAACAATATCGATATCAGTATAGGCAGCTTTTACCTTTTTCAGCATTTCAACTACTCCTTTCGAGTGTCCGTGTGCTGTATCTATAACGATTGCATCGGCTCTTGCTTCAACCAGCGCTGCAACACGCTCCATCGTATCATGTGTTACACCGACGCCCGCCGCAACACGTAAGCGCCCACTTTCATCCTTACAGGCAAACGGTTTATCTTTTGCTTTAGTTATATCCTTGTAGG
>JAISES010000224.1 GCA_031263965.1 Prevotella sp.
GACTCATATCACACATTTAGTTTTGCAAATTATTACGATCCTACCCGCATTCATTTCGGTGCGCTCAGGGTTATCAACGATGATATAGTAAAAGGAGGAGAAGGCTTTGGTACCCATCCGCACGATAATATGGAAATAATATCAATACCGTTGTACGGAGACCTGGAACATAAAGACAGTATGGGACATACCGCTGTTATCCATGCAGGCGAAGTTCAGGTGATGAGTGCCGGTAGCGGCATTACGCATAGTGAGTATAATGCCAATGAAGATAAACCTGTTAATTTTTTCCAGATATGGGTTTTTACCGACACGAAAAATGCAGAGCCCCGTTACGGTCAGAAAGCCTTTGATTTTTTACACAATAAAAATCGGCTTGTTCAGGTTGTCGGGCCTGAGCATGATGCAGTGGCAGGATTATGGATTCATCAGGATGCCTGGTTTAGTATAGGTACTTTTGACAAAGGATACGTTACTGATTACAAAATAAAAAAAGAGGGCAACGGAGTATTTGCTATGGTGGTCGAAGGTGAATTTACAATAGAAGGGCAGAAGTTATATCACAGGGATGGTTTTGGTATATCCGGTGTAGATAATATCAAAATAACGGCAGATACGGAAAATGCCCGCATTTTATTGATGGATGTGCCTATGTCATTTTGAGACTCTTGTTTCTAAAGTAATAACTGATGTTACGCAACACCGAAAAACAGTATCATTCCATATTCTAGTTCTTTCTTCTGCGCGCAATCGAAGATTGCTTGCGTTCCTTTTGCCCAAAGCAGCAAAAAAAGAAACCAAAAATGCTTTATGTGCCCGCTTTACTGCGCGACCCGTGGCAGGCTCAAAGGCTAAACGGGCTGAACTCGCCTTTCAGGCTCAGACAGGCATCCCGTTTTACGCCTTTTTCACCTGACGGGTTCCCCGCACGTAAAGCTCACGGCGCAAGGCTGACGCGTATTATCGGCGCATAGCTTTCGTTGTTCTTGTGATGCGTCAGCCTGACGGCCTTCGCGGATAGACGGGGTACCCACACAGCGAAGCGGGCGTTAAAAATAAAATTCTGTCTGAGCATCGTAGATGCGAGTTTATTTTGTTTAGCAAGCAAGCTGGTTGTGGGTCGGCTATCCGGTACAGCCTTGACTTTTTGTAACTTTTTGGTCAAGCAAAAAGTTAAGAACGAGCAATCGCAGATTGCGCACAGAAAAAATAATATAGAACAATACTGTTTTTTATGGGTTTGTTCCGGTCTTGCGTAACATGAGGTAATAATAAAATACAAAAGGAGGGTGTGTAAAAAAACTTTTGACACACCCTCTTTTTGTATTTATCTTTATTCTTGTTCAGTGTCTACCAGCTTCCATACAACGGCAGCAATGGCCGTGCCCAGCAATGGAGCGACAATAAATAACCACAACTGAGACAGGGCTTTGCCGCCCTCGATAGCATCGAAAATAGCAGGCCCAATACTGCGGGCCGGATTTACGGATGTACCGGTAATAGGAATACAAACAATGTGTATCAGTATAAGAGTGAGGCCTATTGCCAATCCTGCAAAATTTCCTGCACCACCTTTCGACGTGGCACCTAATACTACCATCACAAAAATAAATGTAAATACGGTTTCAGCAACAAAGGCTGTGAGCAAGGTTCCGTCTGCAAAACCGTTTGCTCCGGTTAGCGTAGTTGTAGAGCCGGAGTTTTCGGCTAAGATATACAGTATTGCCGAACCGATAATAGCGCCTGTTATCTGAAATAGAATATACATTCCTGCATCTTTGCCGGACATTCTCTTTGATAGAAAAACCCCAAGGGTAATGGCCGGATTGATATGACATCCCGATACTTTACCTATGGTGTAGGCCATTGCTACGACAGACAAACCAAAGGCGGCAGCTACACCTAAAGTTCCAACTGATGCAAAAGGTTGGCCTGCTCCGGCAAATACGGCAGCGCCACAGCCCATAAGAACCAGCACCATAGTTCCGGTCATTTCCGCTAAATACTTTTTCATAAAGTTTCCATTTGGATTAAATATTTTGTATAATTTGTGTAAATAGGCATAAGCATAATGAAAATATATAAATTCCGTAAAAAAAGAAATAAACCTATTCTTATCTTTAACATAGATGTCATTATATTTGTTCTATAAAACTTAAATTTAAAATTCTGCATTATGAAGAAAACGGTACTTTTGGTTGTGTTGGTTATATTCACTTTTACGGTGTATGGTCAGGAATATATGGTTCCTAAAAATGTAAAATTTGAAAACAAGGAAGATTATGCTGCCTATGAGCCACAAGTGAAAGAAACAATAAACTGGTTGTTAGCTACATCTTTGGGAAAAGAAGCGAATAAAAGAACCGAAGCTAATGCATTTCTGATAATGTGGCTGACCGGAACGCCTGATGTTTCTATCAATGTCAATACGGACATACTACCGTTCATAAAAAAGAGCCCGGAACTACTTATCCCTTTTATTGCCGGATGCATTAAATATTCGTTAGAAAATAATTATTCGAAAGATAACATACTGCTCAATAAAGCCGGGATAGAAACGATTGTTGCCTTCTACCGGAATAACAGAGGATATTTGAAAAAGGATGATAACATAGAAAAATATGAGAAATTGATGGAAAAAGGAAAACTAGAGGAAGATATCAGGAAGAAAATTGCGAAAACTCTGAAAAATTAATTACTGATGTTACGCTCTGTGGTTTGATTATGTCTAATTTCTCGCGTCATTGCGAGGGTTTATCCAGTTGTATCTTTTCGGGCAGTCACAAAGGACTGCCCCTACCACTAACCGGCAATTTCCGGATTGCTTCGCCTTATAGGCTCGCAATGACGGGAAAGTCATAAAGCATTTTTGAAAAAAAGAACAAAAATATGAAATGATACTGTTTTCCGGTATTGCGTAACATCAGCTATTTATTCTGATTTTGTTTGCAAATCAGGGGCGTCCTCTTTTGGGGCGGGGCGGACCATAAACCGGCTCATTTCGAACAACATATAAAGAGGCAAGAACACTACCGACAAGGTGAATGGGTCTCCCGACGGAGTTATTACGGCCGAAAGAACTAATAATCCTACAATCGCATGTCTCCTGAATTTTTTAAAGAAAGAGCGGTTTAATAATCCCAGTTTCGACAGTAACCACGACAATAATGGAAGTTCGAAGACAATTCCCATAATAAATATCAGCATCAGGAAATTGTCCATGTATGAATCGAGAGATATCTGATTTACAATAACGTCGCTCAATTGATAAGTAGCCAAAAAGCGGAATGTCATAGGAAAAACCAGACAATAGCCTACCAGACATCCAAGAAAGAACATTACGGTTCCGAACATAAAGGCCCAACTAATACTTCTCTTTTCATTTTCATACAATGCCGGACTTATAAATCTCCATATCTCGAAAACCAAATATGGAAAGGTAAGAATAAGGGCCAGCCAGAATGAGGTGGTCATATGCCGGAAAAACTGCGAGGCCAGATTGATATTTATAATATCAACGTGAAAAGTATCGTCGCAGAAATCGGGAAAGAACGGCACCGCGGAAGTCACTGCGCATAGATACCTGTACAAAACAAAGTCGGCACGCGTAGGCCCCATTATGATGCTGTCGTAAATATACGGCATCAAAACAAATCCTATAATAGCAAAAACGAAAAGCGCCACAATAGACCTTATAATAGTCCACCTGAGATCCTCCAAATGATCCCAAAAAGACATTTCGTTACTCTCTTTCATAAAAAAAGATTATCTCAGTCTTTCTTCGGTGTATCGTTTCCTTCTATATCGTCTTCTATTCCTTTTACTCCCTCTTTGAAGTTCTTGATTCCTTTTCCAAGTCCCTTCATTAGCTCAGGAATTTTTTTGCCACCGAAAAGAAGTAATACGGCAATTGCGAGAATGATAACTTCGCCTGTTCCCAGATTTCCGAAAAATAATAGTGTATCCATGATTATAGAATTATTGTTGCACAAATTAGAGGCTGTTTAAATTTTATAGCAAACAAAATAACATAAATAATCTCTAAACAGGGAACGTCTCGCCATTTTTTTTCAATTTTTATATGTAAAAGAATATTAAAGATCTCATATCCCTATTTCTTATGAAAATATCCGTGAAAACTCATCATTTTTTGCGATTGTCGGATAAATCAATTAGCAGGACCTTTGCTTCCGATAATTTTCATTTATTTACAGGCAAACAAAATATACGCTAACTATGAGGAAAATATATTTCTTATTCTTATTCTTATTATTAATTTTAAACATCCCGTTTATTTCTGCCCAAACAATAAAAGGGAGAGTGCTGGACGAAAAAGGAGAACCATTGGCTTCTGCAACGGTGGTTATAAAAGAACTGCAAAAAGGAGTCTCTACAGATAATGAAGGCCGGTTCAGACTTACTCATTTACCAAACAAAATACTTACGTTGGAAATAAGTTTTATCGGATATGCCGGTAATACCCAAAAAGTAGATCTGTCCGAATCGGACGATGTGGTTGTTCACATAAAACTGGAACCGGTAAATGACCTGAACACGGTTGAAGTATTCGGCGAAAGGTATAAGCAACCCGAAAAACTGGATGCAATCACGCGTATGCCATTACGTCCAAGCGAACAGATTCAAAGTATATCTGTGATCTCCGACAAAGTAATCGCAGAACAAGGAGCTCTCACAATCACAGACGCTGTAAGAAATGTTCCCGGAGTCACACTGTTCGGCAGCTATGGAGGTGTAAAAGAGAGTATGTCGACTCGTGGATTCAGAGGAATACCTGTTTTGAAAAATGGAGTGCGTATGGATTCTCAATTCCAGACAGCATCGGGTATTGCTGATATGCAGGGGGTAGAGAGCATTCAAATGATAAAAGGTTCGGCAGCAGTTACCCAAGGGGTGATTACAGACTTAGGGAATGCCGGAGGAGTGATAAACGTGGTGACTAAGACTCCGAAATTTGTAAACGGGGGAGAAGCCGGCATCCGTGTAGGCAGTTGGGGACAATTCCGTCCTACATTTGATGTGCAAAGCGTACTGAATAAAGATAAAACAATCGCCTTCCGTTTGAATGGAGCGTACGAACGGAGCGATAATTACAGGCCTGTAGTATCTAAAGGCAAGGTGTATATCAACCCGTCTCTTGAATGGCGTCCTGACGAGAACACAACTGTTGATATGGAATTGGACTATTTAAACGATAATACGACACCTGTAACAAGTACTGTAAACTTTGCAGATATAAGTACCGAAGCATTGTATGATATGCCTCACAGCAAATTCCTGGGCGTCAAGAATGATAATGTTAATACAGCTCTATTGACATATTCGACCCGCATCAACAGAAAACTAACTGAAAATCTCAGTGTAAGGGCAGCTTATTTCAACTCTTCGTACAATGTGGATAACGTATCTACGGCTCTTGACACGATAAATGTTTATGGCGCTAAAGATTTAAGGAACTATGAAGATCCCCGTAGAAAAAGAACAATAAGCAGATCTTTGAGAGATGATAAGAATACTACTTTTCAGTTAGACTTTATTGGCCGTGATGTTTATACCGGACCATTAAAACATACTTTCCAACTTGGATTCGACTATCGTATAGCCGATGCTGTTACCAAAAACCTGGGATCATCCAGGATTGATGTAATAGATGTACAGAACGGAGTTATAGATAATTCGTACAGGAATATAAAATTCCTGAGTCCTGACAATGTAAATGGGGTAAGATCTAAATATACGACATATGGAGTTATGGCACAGGAAGTTCTGACATTCAATAAATACTTGAAAGCGATATTAGGTCTTCGTTATTCGTCTATTTCTACAACGTCTACTACCGAGACGAATTCAGACGGGGGCATCAATAAAGAAGACGCATGGGACCCTATCGTGGGGATAATGGTTTCTCCTGTAAAGGACTTAAATGTATTTGCATCGTACACTACAAGTACAAGTTTGCGTTCGGCTGCAAACATAATAGTTCCGGATACAGTGCGAGCAGGGGCAGCCGTAACGGAGCAATTTGAAGTAGGGATCAAGTCCGATTGGTTAGATAACCGTTTACGTTTCAATTTAACGTATTTCCATATCGAATCCAACAAACTGACAAACACTGAGTATCGTGCCGGAACAACCCAGCCTACGGGTTATTATTATGAGGCGGGAAATTTGGTTCGTGATGGCATTGAGGTAGAATTAAACGGACGTATCTTGCCTAACCTGCAAGTCATGTTGGGATATGCATATTTAGATGCCAGATATAAAAAAAGTCCTTCTTATGTAAATGGTTCCGCACCGATGAATGCTCCCAAACATACAGCCAACGGATGGGTTTATTACACCGTTGACAGAGGTTCGGTCAAAGGTTTGTCGGTAGGTATAGGAGCATACTACGTAGGAAAGCGTCCGGTGAACGAATATAGCATGCAGTATGATGGGCATATGAATAATCCGGGTACAAAACCATTCGATATGCCGGCATATACAACAGTGAATGCTCAATTGGCTTATACTTATAGGAAAGTAACAACCCGCGTATTCTTTAACAATATATTTGACGAAACAGGTTACAGTTCATATTACCGCGGAGGTTATATCAATCAGATCGATCCACGCAATTTTGCAGCGGTAGTATCTTACAGATTCTAAACCAATCACTATTTATTGTTATACGCCGGTAAAAATATCATCATTTATCGGTATTGCACACAGATAAAATAACAACGATCTTTGTATTGATGATAGTTGATTGAGTCTTACCTTTTACGGGAAGATGCAGATTAAAAAATTACTTAACTTTGATGATAGTTTAATTCCGGTGTTTTATATTAAAACACCGGAATTTTTCTTTTAAAATATATCTTTAAAATATGCGGATTTTTTTGAAGAAGCTCCACAAATGGCTCTCGATTCCGGTCGGAATTATTATTACAATCGTATGTCTTACCGGTGCTATATTAGTATTTCAGGACGAAATACAGGAGCTGGCAAATCCAGGGCGTTATTTTGTTTCGGAAGCAAAAACCAATCCTATTCCTTTGGAGGAACTGATACCCATGGTGAATGCCCAACTGGACAGCAACACGGTAGCCGATGTAAGAATATCTCACGACCCTGAACGAACCTATGTTATGACACTTTCCAAAGGGTTTAGAGTCTCAGCATTTGTGGACCAGTATACCGGAAAAATTACGGGAATATATGAGTTCCAAAAGAGCCCGTTTTATATAATAATGACTCTTCACAGGTGGTTGATGGATGGTAGCCGCACATGGGGAAAATACACAGTAGGAATTTCTACCTTAATATTTGTATTTATCCTGATCAGCGGTTTTATCGTATGGATGCCCCGGAGACTGAATAAAAGCCGGTTTAAGATACAATTCAAGAAAGGGAAGAAACGTCTCTTTTACGACCTGCACAATGTACTTGGCGCTTATGCCTGCCTTGTATTGCTTGTCTGTGCGCTCACAGGAATGATGTGGTCTTTCGAATGGTACCGGAACGGTGTATTTAAAATATTTGGAGCAGAAGTTCCGCAAACACAACAAGGCGGGCACGGCGGTAGCCGCGGAGGGCAAGGTGGCGGAGAGAAGAAAGAAAAGCCGGCAATTAATTTTGCAAACTGGCAAAAGGCATTTAATACCCTCCAGTCGTATAATCCTGATTATGAATATATCCGCGTACAGGATGGTTCTGCATCCGTACATTTAAAATCGGCCATAACATCGCGTGATACAGACAGGTATGACTTTGATAAAGGTAGCGGAGATATTATTAAGACGGCTTTATTCAAGGATCAGGAAGGGACAACCAAAGTATGGACGTGGGTATATACCTTACATGTAGGGAATTACTGGGGTATATGGTCGAAGATTTTTACCTGCGTATTCGCCCTGACAGGAGCCAGCCTGCCTATTACAGGATATTATATATTTTTTGTAAAAAGGAAGAAGAAACCACGGCAAGTAGCCGGATAATAGAAAGAGGCTGTATCAAAAGGTCTTTTACACGTCATTGCGAGGGCGGCAGCCCGAAGCAATCTATTTATAATCAACTCTCTGGGTTGCTTCCCTTCGTTCGCAATGAAGGGAATCCTGTCTTTTGCGACAGCCTCTTTCCCTTTTACTGTATCTTATGTAGATTACCTGAGAAACAGTTTCTTACTTTTTTATCGATTCTATTCTGAAAGAATAATTTACCGGCACGTTTACCGGTATCATATACCGCGGAAGAGGTAACGGGCCACAACTGGCATTCCCTAATCCTTGTTGTATGCAATCAAGATTCAGATATATTTCAGGCTTACGTATCTTATCGAGTTCATAATCATGCCCGGCATTCCATATCTGTTCGTCAGAAAAGTGGAGAGCACTGAAATTCAATCTGTCTTTAGAGATTATTTTCAACCCATTGCCCGAATTATCAGTCAGACTCAACCATCTCACACCTTCCCTGTTACCCATGCTCTGAGAACGGACATAATGTTCCGATTCCATATCTTTGGCAGTTGTATTGTACAAACCTATCAATGCCGAATATTTCCTGTCCGTGTAATTTTCGTGGGGACCATGACCATAATAGCTTATATTTTCGTAACCTTCCGGTAATATCATCTGTAAACCCAGCCGGTTCACAATATCAGCCTTTCCAGGCTTAGTGAACGATGCTTCTACATCAATCACACCATTGGCATATATTGTATATTTAATGAGGATAGGGATAAGTATCCCATTCTCTTTCTTTATTATAGATTTTGTATCGGAGATAATGGTAACGGATTTTTTATCCGAGCTTATATAATGGGTAAAGAATGATGTTTCGCTCTCTGCCGGATAATAATTCTGATCGGTGTACCGGTCGTTGTTTACACTGCGATGCCAGATGAACCGGAGACCCGATTTATTGAAAATCATCTCTTTTCCATTATATTGAAGCGAGGTCATGATACCCGTCTTCGTATCAAAACTTGTAGAAAAGTCATTCCCTTTAACCTGCAACAAGCCATTTGCATCGTTAACAGACACCTGGGATAATGAATTCTTATCCACATCCGGCACAGCAACTCTATTTGTTAACGCAAACTGTTCCGATGCAACGGTATAACCTTTTTCCGCCCATATTGTACTCTCCTTTAATTTGCAATATATATTCAGGAAGTATTCTTTTCCTGCCTCAAAATTCCGGTTGAATGGAATAGTCAGTACAGCTTTTCTGCCCGGCTTCATATTTAACGGCTCCAATACACCTGTTTCTTCCACGATTCCATCTTTGAGTACTTCCCAAGTGATGTCGAACTCGTTCAGGTTGAGAAAATCATACCTGTTTTCGATTTCTACCTTACCGCTAACCAAAGCCAATGACCGGAATTTGATGTATTGGTATATCTTTTTTACTTCCAAAAGTTTAGCGGTAACCCTTCTATCGGGAGTTGTCAATCCGTTGCAGGAAAAATCGCCATCGTTCGGCTGGTCTCCAAAGTCTCCTCCATAATAATAACGGCCTTCAGGTTCTCCGAATTTATTCAAACCCTGATCTACCCAGTCCCATACGCAACCACCGATAGAACGCTGCGAACGGTTTTCTATAAAGTCCCAATATTCATACAGGTTTCCTACGGCATTTCCCATAGCATGCACATACTCGCACAAGAAATACGGCTTATCCGTATCCCTGCTATCCATTTGCATCATATAGTCCAAAGACGGGTACATATTGGAATCGATATCCGCAATCTCACTCTTCCCTTCATAATGCACCGGACGTGTAGGATCCAGTTCTTTAGCTCTCTTGTACATAGCATCGAAATTATTCCCGCCGCCGCCTTCATTTCCCAACGAC
>JAISES010000225.1 GCA_031263965.1 Prevotella sp.
AGGTTCGTATTATGCATGTATACCAGATCAGGTTTTTTGGGGTATTCTTCACCTTCATTGTATAGCATATTAATAAGCCTGGCGCTACGTAAATATTCCAGATAATTAGTGACTGTTGCTCTGGAAATCTCGCAATCGATGCTTAATTGTCTGATATTCGGTTTTCCCGGAGACGATAAAGACAAAAGATATAGTAATTTTCTTAGTTTTGGTAAATATGACATTTCTATTTGCCGGATAGATAAAACATCTACTTCGAGCATCATGTTTACCGTTTTAAGTAAATTTTCCGAAAAATTCCTTTTCTCGAGGAAAAAAGGATAGTAACCATGATGGAGGTATCCCCAGAAGTGTTCCAGCGCATCAACTTGGCTATAAACATCTTCTGCTATTTGCCGGTGGTCATTTACTATATCTTCCAGTGTATATGCCGGAAAATCTTTTCCAAATTGAATGTTCAGATACTCTCTGTAAGAGAACCCTCTCAGGTTATATACTTTTACGATAGAAGATACCTCGGCATCTTCACCCAACTTCATTACGGTGGAAGTAGTAAACACGATCTTCAGTTGGGGCAGCTGTTCGTAGCACTCCCTCAGTTCTTTAGTCCAGTTAGGATACTTGAATATCTGATCGATTAGCAAAGTTTTACCGCCACGTTCTACAAACTCTTTCGCAAAACTGGTTATAGATCGTATGGTAAAGTAGAACTGATTCATATTGATATAGAGGCAGTCCCTCTTTTCCAGATCGAAATGCTTTTTAGCATATTGTAACAGGATGGTCGTTTTACCTACTCCTCTGGTTCCTTTTATGCCAATCAGCCGGTGCGACCAATCTATTTGATCCATCAACAATCTGGGCATTATTCCTTCGAGATGCTCTACTAAATATTTATGTGTACGAAAAAATGATTCCACGGAATATCAATTAAACCTGACGAAGATACTTCTTTTTTGCTTTATTGCAAACTCAGGATAGCAATTTTAATCATTTTTTATCAAAAAAACTTAGAAACAGTTTCTAAGTTCTATAAAATAATTATTATTGATTGCTTATTTTCATTTTATTTTGATACTTTTGATTTATGTCTATATCAATAGTCGAAAACTATAAAAAACATGCGGAAAATATTCTTCTTCCTTCTCATCTCTGTTACTATATTTAGTCAGGCGCAAGTTTTGCGGGGTAAGGTCTATGATGCCGAATCGAAAGAGGCTATAGTGTCGGCAACGGTCTATCTTAATGGGACTTCCTATGGAACCATGTCTGGCAGCAATGGCGAATTTGTTCTGAACGTAGGTAAAGTTATCAATACCGAACTGATAGTAAGCCTTATGGGATATAAAAATACCATAGTACCTGACCCTTTTGTTGAGATGCCATCCCAAATATATCTGGAACAGAATCCCAAACAATTGGATGATATTATTATAGCCAGTCCGTTTGGCAGGGCACAGATGATGGAGGTTTTTAAAAAACATTTTCTCGGAAACGATCAGTTTGGAAAAGCGTGTAGAATAACAAGCAATGAAGATGAAATAAAACTCAGCTACGATACTTCCGGTAAAACGCTTGCAGCCAGGTCCGACAATCCTATCGTGATAGAAAATAAGCGTTTGGGATATACGGTTACTTTCAGCCTGATGGGTTTCAAATTAATATATAACTCTGTTTCTATCGAAGAATTTAATCTATTAAGAACCTATCTGTTCGGAACATCTTCGTTTAAGGAGACGGACGAGGGAATGAGTAAAAAGATTATAAAAAACAGAGCTAAGGCTTATAGAGAGTCTATTAACTATTTCTTCAAAAATTTCGCCAATAATACATTGACGGAAGCAAAATGCCGGATATTCAACAGGAGCGTGCCTATTTCCAGAGATGCCTATTTTCAGGTTACAGATACTACTAACAATATGAGAAAAGTAGAAGTATTGACCGGTACGGATATAAACAAGAAAATGTGGGATGATTTTTGCCCTGTGGGTGAAACCGGAGAGAAGATAGAGGCTAAGATAAATATACTTTATGGTAAAAAGTTTCAATCGTCGTTGATACTAAACACTAAATCCTTTCTTATAGACGAATATGGCAATGTGGATAATGTAAATATAAGAAAATTGATTTTTAGCGGATTTTTATCTAACAACAGGATCGGCAGGATGCTTCCTTTCGATTTTGAGTTGGAACAATAAGGTGCTGATATAAAAGTCTGTTTTTTAAAATTAATAACGTGTTTATCGGGTCAGTTACTCCCGTCATTGCGAACCTGAAAGGTGAAGCAATCCAGCCGTAATGTTCTTTTATGGATTGCTTCGTCGTTGCACGCCTCGTAATGACGGGAAAGAAAAATACAAGGCTGACGCATGACAGGGACAAGAATAAAAAACGCTGTGACACATCCGTAGTAAAATAAGCCCTGCTAAACATCAGTTATAAAAAAAGCAGGATCGATAAAATCCTGCTCATGCAAATAAAATTCAAACAGTTTCTTAGTTATATTATTTGCTTAATAGTTTCTTTACGGTCTCCGATATGGCTTTTCCCGCGGCGAGTCCGGCAAGAGCCTTGGTTGCAACCCCCATTACCTTGCCCATGTCGGCCGGAGATGCTGCTCCTACCTGAGCTATGATCTCTGCAATTTTTGTTTCGAGCTCATCTTGCGATAGCTGTTTCGGCAGGTATGCCTCTATGACAGCCAGTTCTGCCAGTTCTTTTTCGGCAAGGTCTGCGCGATTCTGGTTTGTATATATCTCAGCGCTGTCGCGGCGTTGCTTCGCCATCTTTTGAAGAATCTGAACAGCAGTTTCATCAGACAGTTCATCCGCTGCACCTTTCGCTGTTTTAGCTTCAAGGAATTCCTTTTTCATTCCGCGCAGTGCTTCCAGTCTGATTTTATCTTTTGCGCGCATAGCGTCTTTTATATCTTCGCTAACTTGGTCAAATAAGTTCATAATCGTATTTTAATCGTTAAACAAATCTCCTTGCTTCTTTGCATCCGGTCTGTAATCTCCGGGATTAAATTTTTCGTCACGCTTAAATACCGGCGTATTTTCCAGTGCATCTATAATTTTATCATCATCCAGTTCTTCTGTTGATAGAATAACCGGTTTGGGACTAAAGAAAGACGTCTTTACAGCCATTGTCTGCACACCGTCTACTCCGTAATGTATTTTTATCATTTCGTTGATCCGGCATTTTTCCACCTCCTCTTGTCTCAGGCGTTCTTCTTCCAGAAGCTCTTCTTCTTCCGTCAATTCACGGTAGTGTTCGTCTATACCCGGAATGTTGGACATGCCGAAGCCTGTGGCA
The DNA here is from genome assembly GCA_031263965.1 of Prevotella sp. Taxonomy (GTDB): domain Bacteria; phylum Bacteroidota; class Bacteroidia; order Bacteroidales; family Dysgonomonadaceae; genus Dysgonomonas. The sequence goes on from JAISES010000225.1 coordinate 3,316, forward strand.
AGCAGGGTGATCTTTACATTCTCTCCCAGCTTCTTGTCTGTGGCCGTGCCCCAGATTACTTCTATTTCGGGACCGAAACGTTTCATGAAGTTAGCTACGGCCTCCATTTCTTCGACAATAAGAGGGGCTTCGTTACTTGAATATATATTAAATAGAATTTTCTTGGCATCGAATACGTCATTATTGTTGAGTAATGGAGAGTGCAGAGCATTGACAATTGCATCTTCTACCCGATTCTCACCTTCACCGTATCCACTACTCATGATGGCAACGCCTCCGTCTTTTAAGATAGTTTTTACATCGGCAAAGTCGAGGTTGATATGTCCGTGGACAGTGATAATCTCGGCGATGCCTTTGGCGGCGATAGTCAATGTATCGTCAGCTTTGGCAAACGCATTCGGAATAGTAAGGTCAGCGTATATATCAATCAAACGTTCGTTGTTGATAACGAGCAGGGCATCTACACTATTTGCTATATCCTCAACACCTTTTAATGCCTGGATAATTTTTTTCCTTCCTTCGAATACGAACGGAATGGTTACAATGCCGACAGTGAGGATTCCCATAGTTTTGGCTATGCGGGCTACAACCGGAGCCGCACCGGTTCCCGTGCCTCCTCCCATACCTGCGGTGATGAAAACCATTCTGGTACCATCATTCAGCAATCGTTCTATATCTCCGCGACTTTCTTCGGCGGCAGCTCTCGCTACTTCAGGGCGGTTACCTGCGCCGAGTCCTTCTGTTGTTTTCTTTCCGAGTTGTACGCGTGTTTCTACAGGCGACTCGCCAAGAGCTTGGTTGTCCGTATTGCAGAGGGCGAAGGAAACATCGTGTATGCCTTCGTTGTACATGTGGTTTACGGCATTACCGCCGCCACCGCCTACGCCAATCACCTTAATGATTGTCTGAGTTTTTCTGGGAAATTGAAAATCCAGTATTTTATCATCCATATTCTAAAGATGTTTGTTTTTTGTAATTAAAGGGCAAGGCTTATTCCTCGTCGTTGAACACTGTTCCTCCAAAGTTCTGTATTTTTTCCAGGAAGCCGAAAAGTGTTGTTTGCCTTCCGTCCTTCTGTTTTTTGCCTTTTTTCTTACGCCGTTCTTCCTCTTTTTTCGGTTCTGTTTCAGGTTCGGTAACAGGAGGCGCGTATACAGGCTCTGTTTTTGGAACCACGATCTCTTTTTTCTCACAATTCTCATTGGCAAACAGCAATAGTCCCAAGGCTTGTGTATAAAGAGGATTTTGTAGCAATTCGGCGGCATTATTTATATAAACACGCTTGGCTAGGCCGCGTTTTACAGGCAGTTGGGTTTTTTCAGACAGATAATCTACTAGGCCGTTCATCTGCGATGCCCCTCCGATCATAATGATACCTGCATCCAATTGCTCCCCGTAACCGGACAATTTGATCTGATTAACTACATTCAGTATGATTTCATCCTGACGAAGCTGTATAACTTTATTCAACTCCCTGAGATCGACATCGGGAGAGACGCTACCTTCCG
>JAISES010000314.1 GCA_031263965.1 Prevotella sp.
TATGCTCTTTTCAGCGTATTTTCCCCTTTTTACTTTTGGTTTAGCCCGCTAAACCTGCAAGCAAAAAGAACAAAATCCATCTGAAAATAACTATAAAAAAATCTGCTATAAAATTCAAACAGTTTCTTAAATTCAAATACCCTGTCAAAAAGATTATTCCAGACAGATTATTCGTATTTTTCAAGGATTACGATGTTTTTATATATAGTTTTTATATATTTGCATTTAACAAAAAGTAAGATCAACCAATAAAAGATTTAGGGACTAAATTCTCTTATCTGATATTTAAAACCTTATAATTAATATTAAAATGCCATGGCCAAAATCAAACCGTTCAAAGGTATAAGACCCCCAAAAAGTATTGTCAGGGAAGTGGTTTCTCGTCCTTACGATGTATTAAGTTCACTGGAAGCCAAACTGGAAGCGAAAGGCAACGAAAAGTCACTCTATCGCATAATAAAGCCGGAAATTGATTTTGAAGAAATGATCGATGAACATCACCCCGATGTGTATGAGCGCGCTGTACAGAATTTCCGGAAATTCCAGGAAAAAGGATGGCTGGTAGAAGATCCCGAAGAGTATTATTACATATATGCCCAGACAATGAACGGAAAAACCCAGTACGGGCTGGTTGTTTGCTCGCATGTGGATGATTACATGAGTGGAAATATCAAAAAACATGAACTTACCCGTCGCGACAAGGAGGAAGACCGCATGAAACATGTACGGATCAATAATGCGAATATAGAACCTGTTTTTTTTGCATACCCCGACAATAAGGATCTGGACAAGATTATCACAGGAATCATAGCTACCCCCGCAGAATATGACTTTGTTGCGGCTGACGGCGTAGGGCATCATTTCTGGATAATAAAGAATACGGAAGATATAAAACAGATAACCGGGATCTTTGCAGGCATACCCTGTCTTTATATTGCAGACGGGCATCACCGTTCTGCTGCCGCGGCTCTTGTCGGTGCGGAAAAAGCGGCACAAAATCCGGGCCACAAAGGAGACGAGGAGTACAATTACTTTATGGCCGTATGCTTTCCGGACAATCAATTGAATATCATAGATTACAATCGATTGGTAAAAGACCTTAACGGATTAAGTGTAACCGAGTTTTTAAAACAGCTGGAAACATATTTCACAGTAGAAGAGACAGGCTCGGATATTATACCTCCTACCGGTTTACATAATTTCTCCATATATCTTGATGGTAAATGCTATAGCTTGACAGCCAAAGGAGGAACATACGACGACAATGATCCGATAGGGGTGTTGGATGTTACAATATCTTCGAAACATATACTCGATGAAATCCTCGGAATAAAAGATTTGCGCTCCGATAGACGTATTGATTTTGTTGGCGGAATCAGAGGATTGGGCGAGCTCAAAAAACGTGTGGATAGCGGTGACATGAAACTGGCATTAGCTCTTTATCCTGTCACAATGAAACAGTTGATAGATATAGCCGATACGGGAAATATTATGCCCCCTAAAACAACTTGGTTCGAGCCCAAATTACGTTCGGGGCTTGTCATTCATAAACTTGATTAATAGAGATAATAATTAACGCAGCCGGAGCAGGATATATATATTCAACTTCGGCTGCGTTTATTTGTTATAACAAAATACAAAAGAAGTATATTTGCCTATCCATTAAAGCCAAAACACGATTATGATTATACAACATTTCACAGACAACGATCTCTACAAGTTTTCGGTAATGCTGGCCATACAAAAATTATATCCGCGAGCCTATGTCAGATATGCATTTACCAATCGCGGAGATACTCAATTCCCTGAAGGATTTGCGAACCGCATGAAAGAGGAAGTAGCAGCGATGGCTGATTTACAGTTAACAGCCGAAGAAAAAAAATTCATAAAAGCCCGATGCTATTTTTTTGATCCTGTATTTGTTGATTTTCTGGAAGGATTCAAATATAAACCCGAAGAGGTAACAATAACACAACATGGAGGAGATCTCAGCGTTGTAATCGAAGGCTATTGGTACAGGACTGTATTGTGGGAAGTTCCCCTGTTAGCTATCATTTCCGAGTTGTATTTCAAAATGATGGGAGCAGAGCCGCAAAATGTAGAAGATAAGGCCGTAGCCAAAGCCATAGCACTTAAAGAAATGCGGGCTGATTATTCCGAATTCGGCACAAGACGCCGTTTCTCGTTTGATGTACAGGACAGGGTAATCGCTGCCTTGCAAGCCAACTCCGGAGATTATTTTAAAGGCACGAGCAATGTATATCTGGCGATGAAATACAACACCACCCCGATCGGCACTATGCCTCACGAATGGTTTATGTACCACGGCGCTGTATTCGGCTATCGCTCGGCAAACATTAAAGGGCTGGAAGCCTGGGTCGATGTATATGACGGAAGCCTGGGGATAGCCCTGACGGACACATACACCACCGACGCGTTTTTTAACTCGTTCAGTCTGAAACAGGCTAAATTATTTGACGGAGTACGGCACGATAGCGGAGACCCTTTGTGTTTTGCCGATAAATCTATAGAATTCTATGAAAAAAACCGGATTGAACCAATCTCCAAAACCCTTGTATTCAGTGATTCCCTGAATCTTGATTCTATAAAGCAAATCAAGGACCATGTTGCAGGACGCATACATGACACATACGGCATAGGCACGTTTTTTTCGAATGATGCAGGAGCAAAGCCTCTGAATATCGTTATAAAATTGACAGACGTAAAACCGGATAAAAAAGATAAAGAATTTTTGAAAGCGGTCAAACTATCTGATGTTTCGGGTAAGCATACCGGCAATCAAAGAGAGATAAGGCTAAGTTTGCAAACCCTGGGATTGGAATAAGCCAAACAAAAGCCAAGATCTGTTTGCAAGTCCGCTGGCTTGCCGGTAAGCCGGCGGACTTGTCCCAATGCACTGTCAATGGTGGACACAATTATGCTTTGCAGGGAAGTGATGATCGAAACCTTGTTCCCGAATTTATGCCCTGAATTCTAAAAAAGTTATTTTATATAAGGACACTCATGACGCATCTTCTTCTTTTTTTACTCAGTTCTTTATTTGAATAGCATTCAGGTCATTAATCACTAATTGATATTTAATATAATCCCCACTTTTTGAACTGTATTTAGTGTAAATAGCAGTTATATCAGCTTTTACACCGTCTACAGGAATAGGTTTAAGTGCAAAAAGCGAATAGCCGCTGGAACGTAAGACCAGATTGTGAGTGGCTTTCGTGCTCGGCTCTCCGAACTGAAACATTGCAGAACCATAGTAGCTGACATTATCAGAAAAGTTCTTAAATGCGTATGTCGGGTATTCCAACGTTCCCGGACGCGGCGAATCCGGTTTTTTAGGCTGAGAACCGGCAGGCTTTCCGTTTGCTTCCCAAACAGCCATATCTCCGATATATTTTTTCCAATCCTCCATTACATCTGTAAAGGCATAGGATGTGTACTCGGTTTCTTTTCCCAGTTCCTGTTTGCTTTCAAGAAACGATGGGTATTTATCTGTCGAAGTCCTTCCCGAACCCTCATCCTCGATTGTAACATCTCCCCATTTACTTTGCAATCCTTCGAACCGTACCAGCATACCAAGCATATTATCATTTAACTGATCAGGTGAAGTAACAACAATCGTATCAACTGGTTCTTTGGGCACTTCCCCCTTGAATATATGCTGATTAATAGCCATCCTGGTATCCAGATAGCTGTTTGCGTAATCGCTGTCGGAGGTACCCGGAATGCCGAGGCTCAGGTTATAGCGATAGTCCCCCAGAGTCAAACGATATAAATTAATATAAACAGTCTGACCTACAAGATATTCGGTATAATTAGAGGTTGTCCCTATTTTAACTTCAATGCCTCCCGTTTCGTCCTGAATATATAATATCCGGTATATATTGCCTGACTTATCGTTGCTGACAACTCTGCCTTTAATCATTGCATTCTTGTCCAAAAGCTCTACGCCATTACCTATCGAATTGCCATGATAAGTTGCATACATATCTTTCAGTTGCTTTATAGGTATAATGTTATAATTGCTGAAATCCGAATCTGCATACAATTTTTCCGGTCCGGGCTCGTCATAGTCGCGGCAACCGGTATATGCGGCAGATATCAGTGATAAGATTAATATATATATTGTCCTTTTCATAATCTTCATGATCTTATAAATTAATTTTAGAAACGTAAATAAACATTAAGGTAATAAGTTGTACCGTACATATAATAA
>JAISES010000381.1 GCA_031263965.1 Prevotella sp.
TCAAATAAGATAACGATTCCTAAAGGTGAAAAAAAGGCCGTTTATACAATTAAACTGAAACCACGTACATTCGATCAAACTAAATCATACGCTTTAGGTGTAAAGATTGTCGGTACTTCGGTCGGGATTATCAGCGGCAACTATTCGGCAGGGGTTTACAGTATACCTGTGAAAAGTCCATATGAGGGCAAATACACGGTTCATTACAAATGGCTGATACGGGGAGGAGCGTCTACAGGAGAAGAGTATGACAGAACAGATATCAATTTAAAGACCGTTGGACCAAGCGTAGTTCAGGCCCAAATGGTAGGAGCCTTATATAGCGGATATACTAACTATTTCCATCGTCCGGACGGAACGGTTTTACCGTATGTCTACTCAGGCAATTCACTTGCCGTCCAAGTATTCAGCAGCAGCTATGATCTGGATAATCTGACGTTCGAGGTAGAGTATTCTTTCATCAGCCCTGCCAACTACCGGCTCATAGAGACGTATACAAGAACAGGGGATTTGTAATAGATAATAAACATTATATAGAATAAATGTATATAGCTGTCATTTATAGCAAATTAACCACGGAGTTTCACGGAGTAGAAAAATCACGGAGTACACAGTGTAACTCCGTGAAAATAAACTCCGTGCGGCTCCGTGGTTAAAAACATATACTGTTAATGTCTGTAAACTAATATGATAATATTCTATTAAATATAAACTCTAATATTTTCTTTTAGGTGGACTTTTAAAATAAAATATCTGACACTTTGATATTATAACAGGCGAATGCGGGATGTATTCGCCTGTTTTTGTTTAACAAAAACCGCTGATAACTTTTTATTTGAATTTTTTTGTCGGAATGTGCTAAGAAATATTGTTTATTTTTTTTCTGTGAAAAATATAAATCCTATCTTCGGAAAATCAGTTAGACCTAAAATCAAAAAGCATGGAACTCAGACTTGACAATGCAATGCCGGACTATCCGTTTTTTATGGAAGGTATACGCCGCGCGCCTGACCGGTTGTTTAACCTCAGTCTGCCTCAGACGGAAATAGCCCTTAAAAATGCCTTACGTTATATCCCCAAAGAGTTGCATGAAGCATTAGCTCCGGAATTTCTCGGAGAGTTAAAAACCCGTGGACGCATTTACGGTTACCGTTATCGTCCGCAAGGGGATATTTATCCGAAAGCGATCGATGAATATAAGGGGAACTGTACCGAGGGAAAAGCTTTTCAGGTAATGATAGATAATAATCTATGCTTCGATATAGCTCTCTATCCATATGAATTGGTTACATATGGAGAAACAGGGCAAGTTTGTCAGAACTGGATGCAATACCGCCTGATAAAAAAATATCTGGAGATACTCACTCAGGAACAAACCTTGGTCATCGAATCGGGGCATCCGTTAGGTTTGTTTAAGTCGAAGCCCGATGCTCCGCGCGTGATAATAACCAATTCGATGATGGTCGGGATGTTCGATAATCAGGCGGATTGGGAAGTTGCGGCGCAAATGGGCGTTGCCAATTATGGACAGATGACAGCCGGAGGATGGATGTATATCGGCCCGCAAGGAATTGTACACGGTACATTCAATACCTTGCTGAATGCGGGACGCCTGAAATTAGGCATTCCTCAGGATGAAGACCTTAAAGGATATTTGTTTGTCTCTTCCGGACTGGGGGGAATGAGCGGCGCCCAGCCTAAAGCTGCCGATATAGCGGGAGCAGTATCTATTACGGCAGAGGTAGACTATTCGCGTATAGAAACCCGCAACAAGCAGGGATGGGTACATCATGTTGTAAATGATGCGGGAGATGCTTTTAAATTGGCATTGGAAGGAAAAAGGAAGAAGAAATCCTGTTCGATAGCCTATTACGGCAATGTTATCGATTTACTGGAATATGCAGAAATAAACAGGATACATATTGACTTGTTGTCCGATCAGACTTCGTGCCATGCCGTGTACGAAGGAGGGTATTGTCCGGCAGGCATTTCTTTCGGAGAGCGTACCCGTCTATTGAAAGAAGACAGGGATGTATTCCGGAAACTGGTTGACAAATCTTTGAGACGCCACTTCGAAGTTATCCGAAAACTGGTAGATAAGGGAACTTACTTTTTCGATTACGGGAATTCTTTTATGAAAGCTATTTACGATGCCGGAGTGAAGGAAATATCGAAGAATGGAGTAGATGAAAAAGATGGTTTTATCTGGCCATCTTATGTAGAAGATATTATGGGGCCCGAATTGTTCGACTATGGTTATGGGCCGTTCCGTTGGGTATGCCTGAGCGGTAAACACGAAGATCTGGTAAAGACAGACCGGGCAGCAATGGAATGTATCGACCCGAACCGCAGAGGGCAAGATAAAGATAATTACAATTGGATTCGCAATGCCGAAAAGAATCAATTGGTTGTAGGCACTCCGGCCCGCATCCTATATCAGGATGCCCAGGGGCGTATGAATATAGCCTTGCGGTTTAACGAACTGGTTCGGGACGGAGAAGTGGGGCCTGTTATGCTTGGACGCGATCATCACGACGTTAGCGGTACGGATTCGCCATTCCGCGAAACGGCAAACATAAAAGACGGCAGCAATGTGATGGCCGATATGGCAGTACAATGCTTTGCAGGAAATGCTGCCCGCGGCATGAGCCTGATCGCCCTTCATAACGGAGGAGGGGTCGGTATCGGGAAGTCTGTAAATGGCGGCTTTGGCATGGTCTGCGATGGTAGCAGGCGTGTCGATGAAATTATCCGTTCGTCTATGTTGTGGGATGTAATGGGAGGAGTAGCGCGCCGTTCATGGGCACGGAACGGACATGCCATGGAGACCTGTGAATCTTTCAACCAATCGCATGCTGACGGATACCATATCACGATGCCATATATTGCCGACGATGATTTAATAACGAAACTTTGTAAGGAATCGGAATAATGCGGAAATTGATTATAATTGTATCTTTCTTTGTTGCTGCCAATGCTTTTTCTCAGCAGGTCGATCCGGTGAAAAAAGCACAGGAGATCGCAGAAGAAGGAAAGTATTTATACAGGCTGGAGATGGCTGCATGGCATGGTACGGATATTTTCCCCGAGAGTTTCACGGAAAAGTCACGGATAGGAGGTTACTTCACCTACATAGAAAAAGATACGCCGAAGTGCCTGTTTTTCTCGAAAGGAGATAACCCCAAAGTAATCGGGGTTGTGTCGTTCGGTGATATAAAAGTGGTGGAGACCGCGACGATAGATTTTAAGGAAAGGGATTTTAAGCGGGATGAAAAAGAACTTTATACTATGCGTACGACAGCCCTGCAACAAATTCAGCAAGACACCTTATTCAGGAAATATACGAATACTAATTTCAATCTCATTCCTGTAGTTTATAAAGAAGAAAGGAAGGTGTATGTACTTACTGCTCCTAAAAAGGAAGGTGTCGTTTTATTTGGGAACGATTATCAGA
>JAISES010000449.1 GCA_031263965.1 Prevotella sp.
GGTTCCCGCTGGGAGTTCTTCCAGAGTACAAACTGGATAGATGAAGGAGTAAAAGACTATACCATGTCTCAGGATCATTCCGTTTCGGCTACCGGTGGTTCCGAAAAAACACAGTATTACTTATCATTTGGGTATCACGACAAAGAAGGTCTTTTAAAATACGGACCGGATGCTAATAAACGTACAAACTTGAGACTGACACTCAATACTGAGTTGAATAAATATATTTCGGTTGATGTACTGGGCACTTATCAAGGTAACTATATAGAACAGAGTGCATACGGTAGTCTTGGAGTCTTAAACTCGCTTTATACGGCTCGTGGGCGTCAGCCTATTTTTAATCCTGAAGAAGATACCAACTACAGTATAAATCCATATAATGGAGACCTACAGGTGAACCCTATCGATATAATGAAAAATTCAGGTATAAATAAGTCCCGCTATGAGGCATATACCGGAAAAATAGGGCTTCATCTGAAGAATTTTGTGAAAGGCTTGACAGTAGATCTTAATCTTTCCCGCAGGGCCGATTATTACAATCAGGAAACCGATCGCCGTTTGCTTAAATGGCCGGGTAAGGACGGTCAGGGAGAACGCAGTAATACAGGGACCAGCAATCGGTTGTCTAAAACGAAAAATTATTCCTATCTGGATAAGTTCGAAGCCTTAGTTAATTATGATTATAAAATAAAGGATCACACTTTCCATGCATTGATAGGTGCTTCTTACGAACAGTATAACAAGGATGAAATATCGGGCACTGCAAATAATTTGCTTTCGAACGATTTCTTTAGTTTTAACTTTTATGATAATGCACTAGCAGCCAATTCATCTCTTTCGGATTTGATACAGCCTTGGAAAATGGCTTCACTATTTGGCCGTTTGAATTATAATTTTGCAGAGCGTTATCTTTTTGAAGCAAACTTCCGTTACGATGGTAGTTCCCGTCTGGATCCGGACCGCCGTTGGAATATATATCCTTCATTCTCGGCAGGCTGGCGTGTAAACGAAGAGCCTTGGTTTGAATCACTCAATGATCATGTAAGTAATTTGAAACTACGTGCATCTTGGGGAGAATTGGGTAATAGTTCAGCTCTTAACAATCAGTTTTTTCCATATCTGGGCCTGATTACAAATAGAAACAATGATAATAATGTTATTAAATTGGTTGGTAATCCGGTATATTATCAAAAAGCAATGTCGTCTAAAGATATTACGTGGGAGATTTTGAGGTCTACCAATGTCGGGCTTGATCTGGGTTTGTTCAACGGACGCTTGAATATGACCGCTGATTACTATTGGAAAAAGAATAAAAATATGATGGCTAATATGCAAGTCGGCCATATCATTGGAGTAGATGTTCCTGCTCAAAATATAGGAGAATTAAACTCATGGGGATGGGAACTTTCTGTTAACTGGAACGATAAGATAGGAGATGTTTCCTATCAGGTTGGAGTCAACGTTGACGACAGCCAGAACAAACTGGTAAAATATACCGGAGCCAGTGTTGTGTCGGAAGGAACAGTAGCAATATTGGAAGGCTATTCTTTAAATACAATCTGGGGATATAAAACCGATGGCTATTGGAGTAGTCGTCAGGAATACTTAGATTATAAAGCTGCGAATCCGGGTTTTAGCAGTTTTTCTGATAACATGGTTACCGGTGGTGATGTTAAATATTTAGCTCAGGGAAATCCGGATCATACAATTGGGGCGGGTAGCGCTACACCGGAGAACCCGGGCGACTTAGTTAATATAGGAACAACTAATGGACGCTATCTTTTTGGTATAAATCTGAGTGCACAATGGAAAGGTTTTGATGTTTCTTTGTTTTTCCAGGGAGTAGGCAAGCGTACATTCCTCATTAATGCAGAAACAATTGCACCGTTAGCCCGTTCGTATGAAATGCCTTGGACTATCCATCGTGACTATTGGACAGAAGACAATACAGATGCTTTCTTTCCGCGTATCATAAATCAGAATACCTATAATTACAGGCCATCTGACAAATGGGCGCAGAATGGAGCCTATATCCGTCTTAAAAATGTACAACTGGGGTACACTATTCCTGTATCGAAGAAGATTGTACAAAGCTTGAGAGTTTATATTGCCGGAACAGATGTGTGGGAGCATTCAAGTGTTCTGAGTGTGTTTGACCCCGAAGTGGGCAATGATACAAAGAAAGATTCGTATTATCCATTTTTCCGGACATGGACAACAGGAGTTAACCTAACATTCTAAAACAATGAAGAATATGAAAAAAATATTATACATAGGTATATTATCTTGTACAATGGTACTGTCCGGATGTGACGATTTGCTGGACGTTAAACCGGGATCAGAGTTGACAGATGATAATTTTTGGAGGTCGGAAGCCGACTTTAAGGGAGCATGTAATAAACTTTATTATGATTTGGATGGCTGGAGTAACGATACCCGTGCCGATGAGTTCGTTGCGGCAAGCGCCAATGGTACAAGCAATGGTACACGTACCGTGCCGGGTACCAGTTCTGATTGGACAGATCCGTACAATCGTATTTTTACGGCTAATAATATTATAGAAAAAGGAGGAACGTCGCCTTTGGCAGAGAATATCCGTAATCGCTGGATTGCAGAGGCCTATTTTTTCCGGGCTTATCAATATTTCACATTGATAAAAAGGTATGGAGACGTACCATTGATATTGAAAATTTTCACAAGCGTTTATGACACGGAACTAAAAAAAGAGCGCACTCCCAGAGAAGATGTTATTCAACAATGCTATAAAGATCTTGAATTCGCTGTACAGAACCTGCCTAAACGTACCCAACTGCCTACAGGAGAACTGGATCGTCGTCGGGTAAGCGTGTCTTCGGCTTTGGGTATGATGGTTCGTATCGGATTGTATGAAGGTACTTTTCAGAAATATCATAATGTAAACAATGGGGCAAACGCCAATGGGCATTTTGATAAAGCTATAGCTGCATTTGAGTTGCTTAAGGCAGAAGGTCATGATCTATATCCTGATTTTAATAATGTCTTTTCGTACGAAAACGAAGCGAATACCAATTTGGAAATTGTATTCGGCAAAGCTTATGGTGAGAATGACTTCTCTACCGTGACAACGGGACATACTTATACTCGCAATCTTGAAGGAAGTAATGCTCTCACTCGTAATGTTATAGACATGTTTCTGTATGCAGATGGATTGCCTATTGACAAAACCGCATTGAAAGTGCCTGTAGAAACTTCGTATAACAATGTTGTTGGGTTGGATCAAAATGGGGACCCATTACCTTACAATATGGGGCAGCGCGATCCTCGTTTGATGAAGACGATTTGGACTGTAAACGATCCTCTTGAAAATGATGCCTTCATGGGTTGGAGCATAACTGGTAAAGGAAAATATTATCCGTTCGATTCGCAAAGGCCCAAAGGTTATCCTTGTAAGAAAGGTTTCTTTGGTTCATTATGGGAAAAGAGTGTGGGAAACAGGGATTTTACCGATAAAATCATCATTCGCTATGCCGAGATGTTGATCTCTTACGCAGAGGCTTTGTATGAACGTAATGGAAGTATTACAGACGCCCAGCTTGAAGCTACAGTTAATAAATTACGTTCGCGTGTTGGGTTTAATGTAAAATTGACAAACGCCTTTGTTAATGCTAACGGATTGAACATGCTTGACGAGATTCGACGCGAGCGTACTGTCGAATTGATGACCGAAGGCCTCCGTTATAATGACCTCATTCGCTGGAAGACTGCGGAAATAGCACTTCCTACAGACTTGGTAGGCCCTATCTGTCTAGCTGGCGAACTTCAAAATCCATCGTTAATTAGTACGTTAGCGCCTCGTATAACTGATGCTTCCGGCAAAGTAAATGGGGTATTCGTCTATGAGCAGGCTAACACATATGTGATAGAGTTTAAAAACACAAGGTCCTTTGATCCCCAGAGAGATTATCTTTATCCGATTCCGACATTTGAAATTGCTCAATCAGACTTTAACATTAAACAAAATCCTGGTTGGGGAGAGGATTAATGTAATCAGTATAATTTAAAAAGACAATAAGATGAGAAAATTAATATATGCTTTTGCAACAATGCTGGCAATGTTATGCACTGTAAGTTGTAGCGATGACGCTTGGTCTACCGATCCTGCTTTGGAGCATGTTTATTATGTCGGTTTTTACAAGACGAATGTTTTTAGCGATGCTCTTAATTATGAAATAGCAGCAGATGGAACAGCGCGATGGCGAATTAATACCGGGACATGGAACGTAACAGGTACAGACGCTACTAGTAGTAATATTCCTTTTCAATTTCATAGCGAACGTGTTCGTTCGTATGATGCTACTACCTATTTTTTTGTAACAAATAACGGTACTTCAACTTTAGTTGCCGGTACAGATTATATAGTTGTTAATGAATCAGGTACTGCAATAAATCCGGTAGACGGAAAGTACTCTTTAGTGTGGCCGCAAACAAAAAAGGGTATTCAGAATGTTAGAATAAAACGTCTGACTACAACTAAAGGTTCTTTGAAAGTGAATACGCTTGATCCGGCTAACGGTACACCTTCCGCTGCTGAAGATCAATATAGGGAAAGTACATTAAATAGTAAGACCGGAGAATATGAAGTCCGTGGTTTGACTCATGACTTTAATAAGGTAACCGTTACTTTAAATTAAAAAATAACGGATTAGTAACGTGTAAAAAATAATTTGGTAACTTTAACAGCAAATTCGCTAATAATTAATTATATGATTTAAATTGCCATCTTATTTTTTACACGTTACTTAATATAGTTCCTATGATAGAGGCAGGACGATATGTTATGTCCTGCCTCTTTAATAAAAATATCTAAAAATGAAGTCTCCTTTTCTCAGAATCATATTTGTTATAGTGCACTTTTTGCTGTTATCTGTAACTGCTTTTGCTCAACGTGAGGAGAAAACTATTAATGACGGATGGCGATTTATACAGCAAGATGTTATGGGGGCGGAGCAAACAGGGTTTGATGATAAACAATGGGAGAATATATCTGTGCCGCATTCGTGGAACAGCGATGCTTACACCGTAAAAAACTATTATAGAGGAACTGCATGGTATCGGAAGTCTCTTTTTGTTCCTCAATCAGACAGCAATAAACAACTTTTTATTCGCTGGGAAGGTGTTAATCACTCAGCATCGGTTTATATTAATGGCCAATTTATAGGCGAACACAAAGGTGGTTACACCGCTTTTACATTCGATGTAACACCGTACTGTAAATTCGGTGGAGAAAATATTATTGCAGTTAAAGCCGGTAATACACTGAATGATGTCCCGCCCATTTCCGGCGATTTTACAATTTTTGGCGGGATGTACCGCGATGTTTGGCTGATTGCAACGCCAAAGCAGCATATAGATCTTTCTAACATGGGGTCTGACGGTATATTTATCGAGACCAGGAATGTATCCGAAAAATCAGCGGATTATATTATAAGAGGATCAATTGTAAATGAATCCGCCTCAAAAGTTTCTGTAAAAGTAGCCGGTACAATCAAAGATATATCGGGAAAGACAGTGAAAGTTTTAACTCAAATACTTTCATTTGAAGGAAAAGGACAAAAAGCTTTTTCTCTGGAAGGGACTATTGCTGATCCAATGCTATGGTCGCCCGAAAATCCGGATTTATATACAGTGGAAACAATAGTAACCGACGCCAAGACGAATACAATCTTGGATGCGGTGAATTCATATACAGGGTTCAGATGGTTTTTATTCGATGGCGAGAAAGGCTTTTTCCTGAACGGAAAACCATATAAACTGAGAGGCGTATGCCGGCATCAGGATCAAAAGCCTTTAGCCAACGCTCTGAGTGACGAAATGCACAGGCGTGACATGCGCCTGATAAAAGATATGGGCGCAAACTTTATCCGCATTTCGCACTATCCTCAAGATCAGGCAGTAATAGAACAGTGCGATAGGATGGGACTTCTTGTATGGGAAGAAACCCCGATTATCGATATTGTCCCCGAATCGGCCGTATTTGCCGGTATTTGCGAATCTGTACTGCGCGAAATGATCCGTCAGCATTATAATCATCCGTCAGTTATTATGTGGGGATATATGAATGAAATTCTTTTGGTTACACAGCGAAAATATAAGGGTGAAGAATTGAAAACAGCGACCGGCCGGGCATTGGAATTAGCGAAAAGGTTGGAGAAAGTTTTAAAGGAAGAAGACCCGTCGCGATGTAGCGTTATGGCTTTTCATGGTAGCTGGAGTTATAATGACGCAGGATTCGGTGATGTAACCGATATTGTGGGATGGAATCTTTATCAGGGTTGGTATTCCGATAATGTTGCTCAATTCGACCAGTTTATGGAAAAGCAACAGGAACTTTATCCCGATAAGCCTAAAATTGTAAGTGAATACGGCGCCGGTTCCGATAAACGTATTCATTCGATCGAACCGCAACGATTCGACTTTAGTATCGAGTATCACCAACTGTATGCCGAACATTATATGAAAACAATAGAGCGTGAACCTTATATTGCGGGTGCTGCTTATTGGAACTTTATCGACTTTGGTTCGGCCCAGCGCGACGAATCAATGCCGAGGATAAACAATAAAGGATTGGTATATGCCGACCGTACGCCGAAAGATGTATATTATCTTTTCAAGGCATACTACAGGGATGATATACCCGTATTGCATATTGCTTCCCACGATTGGGCGAACCGTACCGGTGAAAGCCTGCAATCTATAAAAGTATATTCTAACCTCGAACAGGCAGAGTTATTCATGGATGGCAAATCTATGACTGTAAAACAAATTGTAGATAAGAAAGCGGAATGGCAATTGCCGTTTACCCAGGGAGAACATTATATTTCGGCAAAAGGAATATATAAAGGAGAAAATATAGAAACCGGCCTGACCCTGACATTTAAAGGCATACCGGATATTTCCGACCCGAAAAACGATGAATTGGCAGTCAATGTGGGGAGTAAGACCTTTTTTACTTCTGCCGAAACTGATTTGACATGGGTTCCCGATAAACAGTATATTCCGGGTAGTTGGGGATACGTTGGGGGAGAGGTTTACACTACTCAGACAGAAATAACAGGTACAACCGATAATCCGCTTTATCAGACTTTAAGGGTTTCCCCTCAGATGTATCGTTTCGATGTGCAAAATGGACAATACGAGGTGGAATTGTTATTCGCTGACGTGTTCCAGTCCCGTAATATGGCGGCACATTTGCTTGGAACAGAATTCCAAGGCGGAAATTTGCAGAATGTATTTGATATTGTAATTAACGGCCGGAAGGTAGATGCCGGCATTAATCTTGCCAATACCCAGGGTTATTATACCGCTGCCAGAAAAAGGTATATTGTGAATGTTAATGACAACAGTATAATCTTGCAACTTGCCGCTATATCGGGCAAAACATTTTTGAATGGAATAAAACTTAGAAAATTATAAAACGAAATAAAAATGAGAAGAGTATTTCTGACGCTGTTTACACTATTTTGTCTCTTAATATCTGCACATGCTCAATGGATGTGGAATACTGATAAGATGGATGAAATAAAAAACAACCTGCATTCGTTTACTTATTCAAACGCATACCGGAGCCTTATCGGCGATGCCGAAAAAGCCCTGCAAAGAGGGACTTATTCTGTTACTTCTAAAGAAGGTTTAGCTCCGAGTGGCGATAAGCATGACTATGTGAGTCTTAGCCGTTATGTATGGCCCGATCCATCCAGGAAAGACGGACTCCCGTATATAACCAGAGACGGAGAATCAAACCCTGAGTTAGAAAAATATGACCGTAATCCTCTCGGTAATATGGCTGCTTCGGTAACTACTCTTTCTCTGGCATATTATTATAGCGGAGATGAGCGCTATGCCCGAAAAGCGATGGATTTGTTGAGGGTATGGTTCCTCAATAAAGATACAAAAATGAATCCTCATCTGACTTATGCCCAGTTCATACCGGGGCAGAATGATAATAAAGGCCGCCCATACGGATTAATTGACACATATTCCTTTGTAGATATGCTTAATGCGGTGAAACTGCTCGAAACATCGGATAACTATACATCTGAAGATAGAAAAGGATTACAACAGTGGTTCGGTCAGTTTAAAGAATGGTGGCAGACCAGCCCGCAGGCTATAGCGGAGAAAAACGGAACAAATAATCATGGATTGGCATACGATGTGCAGCTTGTTATGTATTCATTATTCTCAGGAGATAAAGAAACTGCTTTGAAAGTTATTAATGCATTTCCCAAAGTACGCTTGTATGATCAAATTATGCCTGATGGCAGTCAACCCCATGAGCTGAGAAGGACACTTGCGTATCATTACTCGGCGTATAATCTTTACTTTATGGTAGATATGACTGCCATTGCAAAGAATCAAGGGATAGAATTATATAAGATGCAGTCAGCCGACGGCAGGTCGTTATATAAAGCTATTGACTTTCTGTCGCCATATTTGGGCAAGAGCCAATCTTCCTGGCCGTATAAGCAGATCAGCGGATGGGATGGCGCATTACAATCCTTATGCAAGGAATTATACAGAGTGAGTACAATCGATCCTTCCCGTCAGGATTATTTGCTATTGTATAAAACCTATAGTAAACAGGGCTTGTCGGATCGTAATAGGTTGCTTTATGGCGCAACAGACCCTATCGAAGAAGCTTTCACTTTTGCAGGGAAACAATTATCGTATGCTTATGCATGTGCCGGTGAAGTGATTGCCGCTTCGGGAAACAAGAAAAAAGTTATTCCCCGCAGTATCAATAACGATGGTAGCATGCGCCTGATCGATTCACGCGACTGGTGTTCCGGTTTCTTTCCGGGGTCGCAGTGGTTTATGTACGCTTATTCCAAAGATGATAAATGGAAAGCTGAGGCGGAAAAATACAGTAAGATGATAGAAGAGGAGAAATTTGACCGCACATCTCATGACGTAGGCTTCAAAATGTTCAGTTCATTCGGCAACGGATATAAGCTGACCGGTGACGATTCCTTTAAGGAAGTTGTGATACAGGCGGCAAAAACATTGACCGGACGGTTCAATGCAAAAACAGGTTCGATACGCTCTTGGGATTTCAATCGTAAGGTTTGGCAATATCCTGTTATCATAGACAATATGATGAATCTTGAATTACTATTCGAAGCCTCGAAATATACAGGAGACAAGATATATCACGACATTGCAGACAGACATGCTGAAACTACGTTGAAAAATCATTTTCGCGATGATTATTCATCGTTCCATGTAGTGGATTATGATACTATAACAGGAAAAGCGCGTATCCGGCAGACTCATCAGGGCTTTTCAGACCCATCGGCATGGGCGCGCGGACAGGCATGGGGTTTATATGGCTTTACCATGGCATACAGGTATACGCAAAAAACAGAATATCTGAAACAGGCCGAAGGAATAGCAGATTTCATGTTTACACATCCCGATCTTCCTAAGGATATGA
>JAISES010000477.1 GCA_031263965.1 Prevotella sp.
ATATCTGTATAAATAATACGATAGTTGTTCAGCGTGAACGGTTTGTACAAACGCTCCATTAATTTGCGTGCATCTTCCGACTCGATGCCGACAACCACACGGTCGGGCTGCATGAAATCTGTTATAGCCGCACCTTCTTTCAGAAATTCAGGATTAGACGCCACATCGAATTTAATATCAGACAAGCCTCTTCTGTCCAACTCATCCTGAATAGTTTTCTTCACCAAACGGGCTGTTCCTACAGGGACAGTACTTTTAGTTACGATAAGCATGTATTTACTGAGATTCTTGCCAATTGTACGGGCTACGTCCAGCACATATTTAAGATCGGCGCTGCCATCATCGTCCGGAGGCGTGCCTACGGCGGAAAAAACAATATCCACTTCGTTAAGAATCGAGCTCAGGTCGGTGGTAAAACGCAGACGTCCCGCTTTGAAATTGCGGTCTACCATTTCATCGAGTCCAGGTTCGAAAATAGGTATAATTCCATTTTTCAAATTCTCTATTTTCGTTTGATCAATGTCTACACAGTAAACTTCTGTTCCCATTTCTGCGAAGCAAGTTCCTGTTACCAAACCGACATAACCTGTACCCACAATAGCTATTTTCATCTCAAAAATTATTTAACAAGTAAATATTATCTGCAAATGTCTGATTTTTTCGAAGAACAAAGGTAATATTTATCTTTTATTTATTTGCCTCCCCCGATATAAAAGGGGTATCTTTTCATGTCTATTTTTAGCGAAAAATATTGTTATAATTCAAGTTGCCGGTTATAAATATTTATAAATAGTGCGGATCAGTGCTTGAAGATAGTCTGATTTATATGTTCTATTTCTCGCGTCATTGCGAGCCTTAAAGGCGATGCAATGACGGGAGTAGATGAACGTATAAATTGAATAACCAGATACGGCAATGATTATTTTACAGAACTTAATATCCAAACCGGCAAATAAATTACACAATTAATTATGTTAGATAGACAAAATTTCATTCCTTTGCATCAAGAAACCAAACTAGCAAACAGGTATTTATATAAAACCGGAGAAAAATATGAAAAACCGCAAGAAGATACTTGTGACCGGAGGAGCCGGGTTTATAGGCTCTCATCTTTGTGAAAGGCTGCTTGAAGAAGGGCATGAGGTATTGTGTCTGGACAACTATTTCACGGGATCAAAAAACAATATTATCCACCTGTTCGACAATCCCTATTTCGAAGCCATCAGGCACGACATAGTACATCCTTTTCATGCGGATGTAGACGAAATATATAATCTTGCATGCCCCGCATCCCCTGTTCATTACCAATACAACGCAATAAAAACGATCAAGACTTCCGTAATGGGAGCCATCAATATGCTTGGACTGGCCAAACGTTTAAAAGCTAAAGTCCTCCAGGCATCAACCAGTGAAGTGTATGGAGATCCGCATGTTCACCCACAACCGGAATCATACTGGGGGAATGTAAATCCGATAGGCATACGCTCGTGCTATGATGAAGGCAAACGCTGTGCCGAAACATTATTTATGGATTATCACCGTCAGAACGGAGTGAGGATAAAGATCATCCGTATTTTTAATACGTATGGCCCCAATATGAATCCTGACGATGGCCGCGTGGTTTCTAACTTCATAGTACAGGCGCTCAAAGGCGAGAACATCACAATATATGGAGACGGTATGCAAACCCGGAGCTTCCAATATGTAGACGATCTGGTAGAAGCTATGATAAGGATGATGGCTACGGACGATTCTTTCGCAGGGCCTGTAAACACGGGAAATCCCGGTGAATTTACCATGATAGAGCTTGCCAACCTGATTCTGGAACTTACAGGTTCGAAATCGAAATTAATATTCGAGCCTCTTCCCTGCGACGATCCCAAGCAAAGAAAGCCGGACATATCTCTTGCTAAAGAGATATTAAACTGGGAGCCGAAAATACAGCTACGGGAAGGGCTGGTAAAAACTATAGAGTATTTTGATAAAGTACTTAAATAAACCCAGGTTAAAATCAACCTATTACACAAACTACATTATGAAAACATTCGTTAGAACCATATGCTGCATTACCATTATCCTTTTGTCGGGAAGTAATGTCAACGCACAGGAAAGTGTCGCCAGGTTCGGAGTAAAAGCCGGAATGAACTATTCGGGGAGCTATGGAGATGACAATTCTCCTAAAAGCAAAGCAGGCATTAATATAGGGATCACTTTGGATTTCAGGCTCTCTTCCGATATCTATCTACTGACAGGTTTGGACTATAGTGTTAAAGGGGGAAAGGGCAAACCGTACGAAATAACAGATAATGACGGGAGAAAATTTATGCTTACTCAGACTGACAAGCCTGTTTATCTGCAACTGCCACTCCACGCAGGCTATAAGTTTGATGTGCCGGATTTCAAGATAATGCCTCACGCCGGATTTTATATGGCCTATGGAGTCGGTGGTAAAGCCGAATATAAGTATGAGCCGCTCGATGGTGGAGCCGGAAGTACCAGCAAAATAGACTTCTTTGGCGTCGGCATCGGCAAATTTGATTATGGTGCCGGTATTGGCGTGAACACCGAATACAGGAAATTCGTTTTAGATCTGGGATACGACTGGGGATTGAGAGAATTTGCAAAAGATTTCGGAAATGGCAAAGGGAAAGCGAAAAGCGGTTACCTGACGCTAGGATATAAATTTTAAAAAATACAGAGACAAAATAACATGAAACTTTCCATTGTAATACCGGCCTACAACGAGGCAAGAACTATTCACCTTATATTGGATAAGGTAATAGCCGTGCAACTGATCAACAATATCGCAAAAGAAATAATTATTGTCAATGACTGCTCGAAGGATGATACCGTAGAAGTTATTAAAGCATATATAGCAGGGCATCCATCCATAGACATAAAACTTTTCGAGCAACCTGTCAATATGGGAAAGGGAGCCGCTTTACATAGAGGAATTGCAGAAGCTACAGGTGACTATCTAATCATTCAGGACGCCGATCTTGAATATGATCCGGAAGAATATAACCTCCTGTTGAAACCGGTAGTCGGGGGTTTTGCGGATGTCGTCTACGGATCCAGATTCATGGGCGGCAATCCTCACCGCATTCTGTTCTTCTGGCACTCGATAGGAAACAGGATGCTAACATTTGTCTCTAACATGTTCAGCAATCTCAACCTCACAGATATGGAAACCTGTTATAAGTTATTCAGGTCAGATATTATAAAATCGATTCCGTTAAAAGAAAGACGCTTCGGATTCGAACCGGAAGTTACAGCCAAAATATCCAGATACCCTAAAGTAAGAATTTACGAAGTAGGTATTTCATACTATGGGCGTACGTACG
Organism: Prevotella sp.; assembly: GCA_031263965.1. GTDB lineage: Bacteria > Bacteroidota > Bacteroidia > Bacteroidales > Dysgonomonadaceae > Dysgonomonas. The sequence goes on from JAISES010000477.1 coordinate 3,345, forward strand.
AAGAAGGAAAGAAAATCGGATGGAGAGACGGGATGAGAGCTTTTGTTTGTATGCTCAAATACGGACTGTTCCGCATAAAATAAGGACTTGGAAACTGTTTCTTACAATCCGCTAAAAAAATTCTCGATTGATCCGGCAAAATTGGCCCATGACAACCGGGATTTTTCTTTTTTGGTATTCTCTTCGTAAATCGCTATTTGCTCCTCATTGGCAAAAAACTCTTTTATTCCGGCCGAAAGATACTCCACTGTTGCAGAAGGAATTACCAGTCCTGTACGGGACTGCTCTATGGTGCTGCCCAACGCTCCTACATTGGTCGCGATCACAGGCAATTCAAGCTGATATGCGATACCCACGACACCACTCTGTGTTGCCGACCGGTAAGGCAATATCAATACATCAGCAGCAGAAAAAAGGATGGAAACCATTTCGTCCGGTATATATTGTTCAAACACCACAATATTATCCTTCCTCAACGACTTGCTGATTAATTTATTATACCGGTCGAAACTACCGTAACTCTCTCCGGCTATAATCAACTGATAGCTGTCATCCAGAAGATCCATTGATTCAATTAAGGCGTCCAATCCCTTATAATCTCTAATTAATCCGAAAAACAGAAGATTCTTTTTATCCTTCTTTATTCCAAGCCGGCCACATGCCTGCGACCGGTCAATACGCCCGGCATAATGATCGTATATAGGATGAGGTTGCAACTGTACTTTCGCATTTCTGCACAACGACAATAAATCTTTTTGTACAGGTTCACTCATCACGATAAACGCATCGCACCCGCTAAAAAAATAACGGGCTAAAGGTTTATCCATCAGTGTCCGTTCGTGCGGCATTGCATTATGAACAAGAGATACAATCTTTATCTTTTTTTTCAATAAGCGGCATATAGTACCATATGCCGGAGCCATAAAGGACATCCAATAGGGTATAATAAGAATATCCGGCAAATATTTATTAATCGCCGCGGCTGTTTTCACATAACTGAACGGATTAATCGTATTCAGTACCCGCTTGCTTTCAATAACGGTGACGGAATCGTTTTCGGATACATATTGTGTTTTTCCCGGAAAAAGAAAATTGGGATATAGTGTGGTAAAAGAGAAAGCCTTCACTTCATTCCTTTTGCCCAATTCGGTGTACAACCGGGCATTTAGTTGCGCCAGACCTCCCCTGTAAGGATAAAACGGAGAAAGAATTGCTATTTTCATGGGTTTTTCCTTTCTAATACCCGATCTATCCGGTCAATAACCATATCTTCCGATATTCTTTCAAGGCAGGCATAGTCTACCCTTGTGCAAGGTAAATCACCAAACACAGAACATGGCCTGCATTCCAAGTCTGCCTGAACAGCATTCTCTATATTTTGCCTGAATCCATAGAAGCCTAAAGACGGATGAGTAGCGCCCCATATTGAAACAACGGGAACCTGAACTAATGAAGCTAAATGCATATTTGCCGAATCCATCGAAAGCATAGCATCCAGATAAGATATAAGTAGAAGTTCTTTTTCCAAATTTAGCTTACCCATCGTATTCACTACATTTGGATATTCCGATGCCCACAAAGAGATTACTCTCCCCTCCTCTATCCCTGAGCCAAATAAGAAAACTGTAGTATTCGCTTTTTCCGAAAGCCTTTTCACCACATTCTCCATTTTGTCTAAAGGATATATTTTCCCTTTATGTTTAGAGAACGGCGCTATTCCTATCCATTTTCCTTCTTTCGATTGCGCAACCGCCTTTAATTTTGTGAAATTGCGAGGAACGAAATCAAAGATATTATTAAATGTCATCGGAGCGGGAAACCCCAGTTTATCAAACACATCCTGATAGCGTTGCATCGTATGTTTCAATGGCGGATCAAGATACTTACTTCCAATCATTTCGTTCTTCTCTCCCCGCCCCTTATCTATAATTGCTACCTTCCGGCCCGCCAGCCTCATGAAGAAGCGGATCACTTTCGACCTTAATACATCATGTTCGTCTGCCACATGCGAAAAGCCCAGGGTAGACACCCTTCGGACAAGCCGGAACAAGCCTAATACTCCTTTATGCCGCCCTTTAATATCGAAAGGCAGTACGTTTATATTAAATCCCAAATTCTCAAAAAGAGGTGCAAATGCCTTACGCGTCATTACGGAAAAACGATCCTGTGGATATTTTGCCGCAACAGAACTAATGACAGGCACAAGCATTGCCACATCCCCAAAAGAGGAAATCCGGATTACTAATACTTTAGCCATAACAGATTATAATATATAGAATATATTGTTATATATTTAAAAATAATATACTTATCGATCAGTCATTGCAAACAGGTTGCGGTGAAGCAAACCGGCAATCCTTCCCCTACTCTCCCCTAAAAAGCGGGAGTTACAGGGAAAGTTTTTCCCCTGAAAAAAAATAGAGGCAACTTCGTTTCACTCCCCGCAATGAGTGGAGAATAAAACATTGTAAATGAATCATATAAATTTAATACAAACTCTATAAACACAGAAAATTTCCCACCAAAAAATCAACTGTTCTGAGATTTCGCATACAAAACAGGATTCAACGATGGGTCGTTATACATCTTCATTTGTTTATAGACCTTCATATATTTATTCCCCGATTCTATATCCTGCAAAAGTTCCTCTATCGCTGTAGAAAGGTCTACTTGCTGGGTAAGCAGTACATTCAACTTCTGCGTTGCTTGCAGCCTGTGCTGTTCGTCCGTATCTTTACGCCCGACTTCCTGACGCATATGATATATTTTAAGAGCCAGGATCGACAGGCGATCTATAGCCCATGCCGGACTTTCCGTATTTATATGCGCATCGGGTAATACGCCCACATCTTTATATTTATCTAAAAAGTAGCTATCGATCAATTCGACCAGATCGGTTCTGTCCTGATTCGATTTGTCAATACGACGCTTTAAAATAAGGGCTTCACTTGGGTCTATTTCAGGATCTCTTATAATATCTTCAAAATGCCATTGAACAGTATCTATCCAGTTTTTCAGATACAGATAGAACTCGATTGTCTTTTCCGGATATGG
>JAISES010000025.1 GCA_031263965.1 Prevotella sp.
ATTATTACTTACAATTCATGATGCTAACTTTTTAACAGAGAAAAAACCTAAAACAGCTGCAAGATATAAGCATCGGCTACAAAATAAGATTAACAGGGCAAATGCTGTTACTGCCATATCCCAATATACTGCTGGTTATATCAATAAGAACTTTGACCTGAAAAACAATAAAATACAAGTTATCCTCAATGGTGTAGAATATATTTCAAATAGAGAAACTTCAAAGCCGGAGTTTGTGTCCGGCGATCGTCCGTTTTTCTTCACAATAGGACAAGTCAGAAAGAAAAAGAATTTTAATAAACTGGTAGACTTTATGGATGCCTTTCCTGAATACGATTTATATATATGTGGAGATCCGGACGACGACTATGCCGGTGAAATAAGGGAAAATATTGCAACCAAAAAGCTTTCTAATGTTTTTATGCCGGGAGCTATTTCTGAAGAAGAAAAAAATTGGATGTATAAAAATTGTAAAGCGTTCTTTTTACCAAGCCAAGGTGAAGGCTTTGGCTTACCTGTCATCGAAGCCATGCAGTATGGTAAGGCTGTCTTTGTCTCAAATTTCACAAGTTTACCTGAAATTAGCGGAGGACATGCTTTCATTTGGCACAACCTTGAACGGGATTCTATGATAAAAGTTATTAAGGATAACCTTGAAAACTTTTATGCAAATGAACAGAATATGGAGAACGTAAAGCAATATGCAAATACATTCAGTTACGACAGACACATAAAATCGTATCTGGAATTGTACGAAAAACTCTTATTCCAATAAACAAACATATTGAATAAATGCGAAGAGTATATATTTCGAAAAACTATCCGGGTATTTCTAATGGAGGAACAAAGGGAAAAAGAGATATGGAGCGGATCATGGACGGCATGGGATTTATCAATATCGGATGTCGCCCGACATTCACAAAAAATAAAATCCTTGGTTTTCTGTACACACTGCGTAGTGTTATAGTTGGTTTATTCAATCTGAAAAAAGGCGATTATCTGGTACTTTTTTACCCTTTCAAGAAATATTATTCATTTATATGTAATATAGCTCATTTTAAAGAAGCTAAACTGATAACTCTTATCTACGATTTCGGTTATTACAGGAGAAAAAGAGTGACCAGGGAAGAAGAAAAGAAAAAGCTTTCGAAGAACGATTACCTGCTTGTTGTCAACAAGTATATGAAACAGGAATTACTCGATCAGGATTATAAGATGCCCATCGGGATATTCCACCTATGGGATGTATTATCCGATTCTCCTGAGACGAAGCCAATCGAAAAGAACGAATTATCCAATCCTGTCGAAGTAATATATGCCGGAGGATTGAAACCCGGACTACACGACTTTATGTATATCTTGGATAGGGAATGCCCACCTCGAAATTATAAATACACCATTTACGGAACCAGATTTATTCCGGGACAAATCACCCATACCGGCAAGATACAAGGATTAGGCTTCGTCCCTACCGATGACATAATAAAAACAACCACAGGAGACTGGGGGCTGGTGTGGTACGGAAATTCTATCGGGGAAATAGATGGAGCGTACGGGGAGTATTTACGATTGACTACCTCCCATAAGCCCTGCACTTATATGCGATGTCATATTCCTGTTATATCATGGTCGCAAGCAGCTTTTGCAGATTTCGTAAGAGAGCATAATGTGGGTATCTGTATAGACTCGCTGAATCAATTGGATGAAATATTATCGGAATTATCTCAGGAAGAATATGATATTATGAAAAATAATGCTATCGAAGTAAGCAATAAACTCGAACAAGGATATTATTTTAAGACTGCATATTTAGAAGCTGAAAAATATCTGATGAATAATTAAGTCGATCTACCATTTTACCGTTAACCGTCGATCATGGCAAAAACACTTATTGTAAGATACTCCCAGATAGGAGACATATTGATCCTGCTTCCGGTACTGAACTCATTAGCCCGGCAATATCCGGAAGATGAATTCACGGTATTGACCAACTCCAAATTTTCAGGTGTTTTCGAACAAATGCCCCCGAATATATCGCTTTATCCCATGACGTATCGAAAGCAAAATATTCCTTTACGGGGATTGGTACATCTATTTCACAGATACAAACTGCTTATCAAATTTTTTCTGTCAAAAAAATATGATAAGATAATATTATTACAACCCGGCACATTCGATTCTCAATTAGGCTCTTTACTATCTCTGAAAGGTGGTAAAGTAACGAAGATAGATCTATCCGGCTTTTTATCGCAAGGAAGATTGCATAAGAAAGATAATCTGACCATGCTGAACATGTATTTCGGAGCTTTATCTCAGGCCGGATACCCTAATCTGAATAACGGGTCCACGCTCCCTCAATACTCTGCTCCTGACCGGCAAAAAGCAGTCCTGCAATCCGTAGGTATCAGTAGCAAAAAGAAGCTGGTTGGAATAGCCCCATTTTCCCGCATAGAAGCAAAGATGTACCCATTGGATAAAATGGAAAAAGTTGTTGAATACTATCACGACCGTGAAGACATTCAGCTTATCATATTAGGTGGAGGCGAAAAAGAGAAATTAAAAGTTGA
>JAISES010000054.1 GCA_031263965.1 Prevotella sp.
TTTTTGCCCCGGCAAATGGAGATACAGCCCCCCTCCGCTGATTATTTCCGAAATAGAAATTCAGCCGATACCCGGAGAACCCGAAAAGGTGAATTTCTTTATCGGTATCAATAAGGTAAGGGAAAAATTCAAAGGAACCGATGTAATGGAAAAAGCTCTGGCTCGCGTCAAAGACAAATATCCCGACAAAGTAATTGTTACCCGTGTGGAGTCGGTGAGCTACGATGTATACCAACAACTGATGTCGGAGGCGCATGTAGTGCTCGATCAGCTATATTCACACACTCCGGCAATGAATGCACTATTGGCAATGGCTCAGGGAAAAGTAGTTGTAGGCGGAGGAGAGCCATATATCTATGACTTATACGGCGACACGTCCAACCAGCCGATTGTAAACGTACATCCGCACGAAGCCGATGTGTTCGATAAATTGGAACGGCTTGTGCTGAACAAGAAAGAAATCCCTGAAATATCGCGCAAGAGTCGCGAATTTGTAGAGAAGAATCACGACTATATATCCGTCGCAAAAAAATACCTTGAATTTTGGGATAGATGAAAGGCACTACTTACTGTTTACTGTTCACTGTTCACTGTTCACTGTTCACTGATTACTGTTCACTGTCTTCAGCTTTGTCTCGGGTCAACTCCCCACATCAGCTTGTTGCGCAGCGTATTGTAGAATGAATTATCTTTTCGCTTAACCACTTTCAAGTCGAAATCAGCCTTTTTGACAGTTAGCCTTGTCCCTGTCCTGAATATATTGGAACGCCCGTCCAGCGAAACCAGATAACTATCGCTACGGCTTTCCACATCGAACGTTATTTCGCAATCGTCCCTCACCACCAATGGCCTGGCACCCAAGCTATGAGGCGCAATAGCCGCTATCACAAAATTGGACGAATCAGGCGCCATCACAGGCCCCCCCGCACTCAGGGCATAAGCCGTAGAGCCCGTAGGCGTTGCTATGATCAGTCCGTCAGCCTCGTACGATGTCAGGTATTCCCCGTTGATATGGGTATGCACAGTGATCATCGATGCCGTATCTTGTTTCAGGACAGCTATTTCGTTCATGGCATAATTAAAATCCTGATATTCCTTATGTCCGGTCGATAGATGCAATTGGCTCCGGTGCTCTATCCTGTAATCGCCCCTGAATATATCGGCAAAAGTATCTTCAAGGTCTTCTTCGCCCACATCGGCAAGGAATCCAAGCCGTCCGGCATTGATGCCAAGCATGGGGATATTCTTTTTCCCTATCACAGAAGCTGCACGCAAAAATGTACCGTCGCCGCCGATGCTCACTACCAGGTCTGCATCAAATTCGTTGCCTCTGATTATACCTTCAATTTTGTAGTCGATACGCAACATATCTTTCAGGTAATGGTGAAATTTTTCCTGAAGATATATCTCCGCATTATTTCGTTGCAGAATCTCAAACAGTTTTTCTACCTGTCCTTTTTTCTGATGTTTACTTCCGAATATAGCTATTTTCATTGTCTGTCTCATTAAAGAAATAGGCTCCCGTTGCAAAACAAACAGGCCCCAAGCTGTTAATAATTTGGAACTGATACCCGCTATTTCGTTAATTCGTGTTACATTTGCAACGTGTATCATTTCGCAAAGTTGGCAAAAAGTTTCGACTAACAAATATACTTTTTAATAAAGTAAAAGCAGAATGATCTTTTTTAATTGTTTTATATGACCAAACTTAGTGTAAACATTAACAAAGTTGCAACCATACGCAATGCGCGCGGAGGAAATGTTCCCGATGTAGTGAAAGCGGCAATCGATTGCGAAAAATTCGGGGCTGAAGGAATTACCGTACATCCCCGTCCCGACGAGAGGCATATCCGGTTTAAGGATGTATATGACCTGAAAGCTAAAATCAGAACAGAATTCAACATAGAAGGATATCCCGCTCAGAAGTTTGTAGACCTGATTACAACCATCAGACCAACGCAGGTAACCCTTGTTCCCGATAAGCCGGATGCAATCACGTCTGATTCGGGATGGGATACCATAGAACATCAGTCGCTTCTGTCCGATCTCGTTGATACATTCAGGGCGGTAGGCGTGCGTACTTCCATCTTCGTAGGTACAGACCTGAAAGTTATCGAATATGCGGCAAAAGCAGGAGCAGACCGCATCGAGCTATACACCGAACCTTATGCCGGCACATATGCCAAGAGTAAAGAAACGGCTATAGCCCCTTTTGTAGAAGCAGCCAAAGTAGCGAAGAATTTAGGATTGGGAATAAACGCAGGCCACGACCTGAGTCTCGAAAACCTGAATTACCTGTATACAAATATTCCGTGGCTCGACGAGGTTTCTATCGGCCATGCGCTGATCAGCGACGCTTTGTATATGGGATTGGAAAAGACAATCCAAGCCTACAAAAACTGTTTGAAGAACATAGAAATATAAGCCCATCAAACCTCCCCTTGGGGCAGGGCTGTTAAGTGCTATATGGTTCGATTATAATAAAACACAGAGTAAAAGGAGTTTAAAAGAGTTTTTATTAAAGAATAGTTTTTATTTTTATCTGAAAATAGTATTTCATATTATCCTGAAAAATAATAAAATAAAGAACTCCTCTTA